>CBKWHA010000133.1:0-14685 GCA_966674115.1 uncultured Chitinophagaceae bacterium | reverse complement strand
GAACAATCCGCGGAGATCGTAAATCTGGTGGAAAGAATCAACCAGAATGCGGTAGCAGCTTCGTAGCCCTACTTGCTGGCGGACTTCCACAAAAAGCCTTTGGCCAATCTTTTTTTGTTTAAAACTGAGCTGATATAAGAAGGGCTAATCCCAAGCGACGCTGCTGCCTCTTTTACGCTGTTAAAGGTTTGTAGGTACTTTCCCTCCGGTGAGTATTGTTTTACCTTTTTAAAGCGCACTTGTGCCCGCCACTCTTCTCCAATGGCATAATTACTTAGGTCGATTTCAAGTTTGCCCCAGCCTTTTTTCCAGATATAGCCACCAGCACTTCTTTGCCTGCCATTAAAAACAGCGCAAATATCGGCTGTACTTAGCCCTGTAGCTTGGGCAGCATCGGTTATGGTAAGGTAAGTGGCAATCCTTTTGCCTTCCCTGCTGTATTGACTTACCTTTTGCCCGGTAAGTTTTTTCCGGTGCAGCTTTCGTTCTTCCCGAACCGCTTCCACATCCACGTTTTCAGCATCACCATAGCGCCAGACAAAGCCACCACCGGACACCTGTCTTCCTTTTAGGACGCTGTTAATACTGTTTTCTGAAATCCCCAGGATTCGTGATGCCACATCAGTACTGGGATAGGTCTGGATCTTTTTGCCTTCCTGTGTGTATTGGGTGATCTGTTTGCAAAACGGGTTGGAGGATTTGGTTAATCCTTGGTTTACAAACTCGTCATAGGCGTCTGGCAGCTGTTTAACAAGCCGGTCGCGTTCAAAAATCCGTTTCTGTTTCCGGCTAATATTTACTAAGATTAGGTTGTCGGGTCGAATGTTTTTGCTATCGCAATCCTTAGCCAGTACCACCAGTGAATAATCTGAGAGGTCAAACTTTTTTACAAAGCAATAATAGACCAGCCTTGCCACACTGAAATTATAGACTACGCCGGCTAGCATCATTTTAATGCGCAAGTAGTAACTATTGTCTTGTACAGATTTGTTTTTTTGAACGGCCAATTCAGGAGTAAGTATTTTTTCTTTGATCTGGCGCAACTGTCCGTTGCTGTACAGTATTTCAAAAGCCATTCTTTTGGTACGCCCAAAATTGGAAATACGGTAGTAGCCATCTAATCCTGGTATGTCTTCCCATAGCTCTCCTTTCAGGTTACCTAAGTGTAGATTTTGGTATGGGTATTTACGTTCTGCAGTCATTGTAAGTAAAGCAGCTTATTATATGCCAATAATATGAAATTCGTGCATCATTTAAAACTTTGCATTATAGGAAAGTTGTTGAATGAAAAAAAGTCGTGGTTGATTTTATTATTGAAAAATGATGCTGTTATGCCTACAAACTTTGAGAGTTGAAAGAAGAAATATAAGGCTGTACTATATATCAAATTACTAATAACTATCTTACCTTAAAGGTTGCTGCTAATTTAATTCGCTGTTTTAGTATAGGTGTAAACTTCCAAAGAGATTCCTCTTTCCATTTTTTAGGAAATCACATTGCTGTAACATCTACATTTGGGTATTTAATTACCTATCAGAACCTGTCTCCCT
Source organism: uncultured Chitinophagaceae bacterium (assembly GCA_966674115.1). Classification (GTDB taxonomy): domain Bacteria; phylum Bacteroidota; class Bacteroidia; order Chitinophagales; family Chitinophagaceae; genus Flavisolibacter. Next base: position 13,135 of record CBKWHA010000133.1, on the reverse strand, counting down.
TGATACCATTGTTTACATAATAAAACAATAAATTATGTCCTGCTGTATCAGACGCGATCACGTACCAATATGCTGCCCCGTCTGCTTTATACAAAACTAACAAGGGCGATGAGCTGTATTTATCAATCAATAAATGGGATAGTAAATCAGCATAATATTTGGATTGATTGCCGTTATGCTTTTTCTCATAAATGCCGTAATCCTTTCGTCCTACAACAGCATCAAAGTGACAATCATACGTACTGGTTGACATTTGTCTTTGTGGGCATAGGTGCCGCCGTAGAGTCCGGCACTCGCTTTTGAGCCGATAGCTCCGGTTGCCTATATTCATTTTTTGGCAGAAAGCACAAAAGAATTCAAACCTGTTTGTTTTCTAATCTGGTCGAATTCGACCGAATTAAAATCAGGATTATTGATTTGTTCCCATATTCCCAGAAACTCAACCGTGTTGCGGTTGCGTAGCCAGTTTTTGATGATGGTTTCATCTCCGAAACTCTTAATCATGTCTGTAAGAGAGATATAATCCTGTTGCTCATGGCTGAGAATCGTAATGTCGGTACCCTGTACGTTAATAGTTGTTTTTTTCTCTTTTGCCATTTTTATGGTTTTGAATCATCCGGAAATTCCGGATAGTTGAACTATTCTAAAATTCGAATCAACCTGCTGATCTCAGCCTGCATTGCCACAAGATCCATCGGTGCTCCTTCTTCGAAAGTGACCACATACCGGGATCATACAATTATAAAACATGCAAGTAACACTCCCTCACAAAAACCACAAATTCCTCTTCCCAAACTCAGGTATCTTCCCATCCTTAAAATATATTGTTTGCCGTTATATTTATCCAGTATTCTTCTTAGAAAACATATTGGCTTAAAGAGTTCCTTTCGTGGAGAAAAGCAGTAATTACTAGAGAAGTATGAGGCTGTTGTGGTTGCATAAACACTTGAATTATCTGCTGCGTGTGCCTCTAAAGTTAGCAACGTATAATGAAGAAATGCTTGGGCCTTGAAATCCAGAGCTTCCTCCTAACTCTATTGTTCCTTGCACTTGGTCACCGTTTAAGTTAAAATTTACCGTTCCTGCTAAAATATTATGTATCTGAGCAAACAACCCTGTTGTTAAATTATAAATATTCAAGGTATTTAATCTGGCTGCCGGAATCCCAAAAACATTGCCGTCAATCTGTATTGATACGGATCTATTTGCCTGATTTACCTGCACAAATGCGACATCGATGGCACTTGCTCCGAGGTTTGAACCTATTAAACTGGTAAGAGAGGTATTTGTAGCAAAGTATAAAGCTCCGGCCGCTCCAACAATAGGACTTTGATTGGTAAAAATTGCAACGTCAACCGGATTGACGCCATTTTGCTGCGTGCCATCTGCAATGGTAGGAACAATGAAAAGGCTGGCTGATTGTTGAAAAGGAGGGCCAAAATTTCCCTGCCCTGTAACCACTATATTATAAGTTGAATTCACAGGAATGTTAGATGAACTCTCATTTTCCTTTTTGCAACCAGTTATCAGTAAAATAAAGAGAAGGCAATAAGTGATTTTTCTGGAAACTATATTGAACAAACGAGCTTGAGTAAACTTGTGCATAGTTATTAGTTTTGATCTTTTAATAATCACACAAAGACCATACGCACTTTACTATAAATTTAAAAGATATAATAATTAAGAACAAGCTGATGAAATTAAAGGCTTGCCTTACAAAAGTGAAGCAGTTCTTTACAGTCGCAAGCTTGATATCTTTAGCGGAATCTTCAGTTTATTCGGTTTAATGAATATGACCATTCATAAGTTCACCATTTCTAAAAACTTCCTTATATCAACCAAAGGCTATTCTTATCTCACGGTTAATATAATGATGCCTAAAATTGCCTTAAGATGGATAAAAGAGGCAAAACCAATTATTGATGAAAGAAAAAAGGTGTTGATTGATCAACTCTTTTAATTTACCTTTTCTTCGACCTTTACAAGATACTTTTCCTCTATTCTAATGGCTGCAACGTGGAACTTAATCCAATAATGATTAACCTTTTGTTTAGCACTAGTCAAGATCTGTTTGACATTGTCATGTAATTCCTTGCCAATAAAAGATCTTTCTTTTTCCAGTGCCACAAAAGTTGCCTGAGCAATTTTCTTTTGCTCTAAAACTTTAAGTTCCGTTAACTTTTTCTGAAGTTTTATTTTCTCTGTTACATCGCTTACTGCTACCAACCGTGCATTATAAGTTAAAGAATAAAGATGTATCAAAAGATATGGAAAGAACATAGAATGTGACCCCTTTGTGCCGATGCAGGTAGCTCCTCCAAAATGAACAATGCTGCAACTAGGTTGTAAGTGTCATAATGATCTTATATTCTGATATACGATGTTGGTTTTCAGATGAAGTCTTTTTAGAAATACAGATTGGCAAATTGGGGTAATTTGAATCGGCGCATCAGTCCCAAGTCAATTGGCAAAGAGTTGACTTTGTGATTTTGCGACTGCTCTTTCCTCCACACAAAATCATAAGCTGTCTTCAGGCAACTGGTGTATCTCTTCAGAACAATCGTTGCTACTGTACGCAGGAAATCGGACCGTACCGGGGCAGCTTATGGTGCAATCACCAATGGACTCCTGTTAATTAAGGTTAATGAGTTTTAGCTTTCGAAAATCTTTTATTACTTTCGTTTAGTATTTTATTGTTTACATTTATGGCGCCGATGATTGCCCAAACCAGCTATATGAGAAAATATTTAAAAAAAAACGAAGCCAATTCCAATAGTAATCGCAAGTGTACATACTCCATCTGTGCGCTTCTTCAATTCTTGTAACGGGGAAACAATTACCGTGGTTCTCAATTTATAAACGAGGGAAAAACGAAAAATTTCAAAATTAAATACGCTATATGAATGACAAATTGACTTTTAAATGCTTAGTAGCGTTTATCCTTATTCTTATCATTTCAAGTCCGCTATTTGCGCAACAAAGAACTGTTACCGGTAAAGTCATCCATCAACAAACTAATGAACCGATGCAGGGTGTAACAGTGAACGTAAAAGGAACAGACAGAAGTACTGTAACAGGAGCTGATGGAAGTTTTTCTGTTAGCGTACCTAATAACCAGGCTGTGCTTGTTTTTTCTTATGTAGGTTTTGCTTCCCAGGAAATGGGGTTGGCCCGGTCCGGACCCTATACTGTAACAATGACACCGGGAGCAAATAAATTGGATGAGGTAGTCGTGATCGGGTATGGTACCACCAAAAGACGCGATCTGACAGGAGCTGTTGTGTCGGTAAAACCTGAGGAAATCACGGCCAGGCCAGGCCCGAACCCTATGGAATCGCTACAAGGAAGAGTGGCCGGTTTGGACATTACCCGTTCATCCGGGCAGCCTGGGGCGGGCGTTAATTTGCAACTGCGTGGTACAAGATCATTCACGGCCAGCGGCAATCCGTTGTTTATAATTAACGGCCTCCCCGGAGATTATGCAACCCTGAATCCCTATGATATTGAGTCTATTGAAGTATTGAAAGATGCTTCTTCAACTGCCGTTTATGGTTCGGCAGGGTCGAATGGAGTGATTATTATTACAACAAAAAGCGGGAAAGCAGGAAAACTGAATATCGATTTCAACTCGTATTATGGTTATAACGGCTGGTCAATCACTCCAAAAACGCATACCGGAGATTCTTATTTACAAACCAAACGGGATGCTTACAGATATGTGTGGGATGCTACTGCCAATAAATGGACAACAACCGGCGCACTTTGGCAATCACCCGCAGACGATGAAACAATTTTTGGTACTAACAGGTATGAAACATTCCAGAAAGGCAATTTTGTAGATTGGGCGGATTTATTTCTGCGAAAAAATGCTGCTACGCAAAACTATAGTTTGGGTGTTTCAGGTGGCAATGAAGTGACTAAAGGGTATATATCTTTCAACTATACAGACGAAAAAGGTCAGTACACAGGAGATCAATATAAGCTCTATACTACAAGTATGCGACTAGACCATAAGGTAAGGAAATGGATTACGATAGGAGGTAACCTCCAGGCGTCGTACGTAGATAGAGATAAAGCTCAGGACAAATTGGAAAACGCCATAGTTACTGATCCTCTTGTAAGGCCTTACAAGGACGATGGAACACTAAATCCGGATCTTGGGAATAATGTGTATAACCTTCTTCTTAACTATCAGCCTGGAGTTTATGGGAACGTGGATAACAATCTGAAGCTTTTTGTAAACCCATATGTAGAAATCAGACCATTAAAAGGTTTAACCTTTTTATCTCGTGCAGGTGCACAGTTGAATCAATCAAATACGTACCGGTTTGATGGTATAGGTTCTGTAAACTACACATATCAAGGCGGTACTGCCAGAGCACAGGTTACGCAAAATCGTTTTCAGGGGTATCAATGGGAAAACATTTTGACGTATAATCTCAAGTTGGCGAACGCTCACGATTTTACATTTACTGGTGTTAGTTCCTGGTATCATAACCAAAATACCAATACCGATATGAACCAGACTAACATAACATCCAATAATTTCAAGTGGTACAAGTTTACCGGTGATCAAAATACCATAGCTACATCATCTTATACCATGTCAAAAACCTTTGGATTGATAGGACGTATTAACTACTCTTATTTGGGTAAATATCTATTCTCAGCTTCTATGCGTCGCGACGGGGCTTCAGTATTATATGAAACGAACCGGTGGGATAATTTTCCTGCAGCTTCGGCGGGCTGGAGAATCTCTGAAGAGCGGTTTATGGAAGGTACCAGAAATTGGTTAAATAATTTGAAACTTCGTGTAGGTTGGGGTATTACAGGATCAGCTAAAATTGATCCTTATAGCTCTGTTGCTATTGTGGAGAACACCAATATGTCGTTGGGTGGTGTAACGCAACCTATTTATCGCAATTCACAGTTTATTACAAACCCCGATTTAGGATGGGAAAAATCCCACAATACGAATATCGGTCTGGATGCCTCACTGTTTAGAAACCGCATTGATGTAGCGTTGGACTATTATATTACAAAAACAGATGGCGTTATTTATAGTGTTACCTCTCCAATCATTTATGGAACTTACAGACCAGGTTCGCAATATCAAACCAACATTAATGTGGCCGAAACCAAAAACAGAGGTTTTGAGTTTACACTGAATACACGCAATGTTGTTACCAAAGATTTTGAATGGACTTCTTCTGCTGCTTTTTCTCGCAACAAAGAGGAAATTCTTAAATTAACCGGCGGCGTAGCAAATAATATCGTTAACGGACCGTACTCACTTACGATCGGTCAACCAGTATATTCTTTCCGGAATTATAAGTTGGATGGCGTTTGGCAAATTGGTGAGGAAGCAGATGCAGCAGTATTTGGGAAACGCCCGGGCGATTTGAAAGTAAATGTTCCGGGAATGACCAGGCTCGAGGAAGGTATATTCATGAAAGAAGCTGCTAATGGTACAAAAACATACTACTATACCAATCTTGCTGCAGCTCAAAAATATGATCCTGCTCTTACGGCCGCAAGTGTAAGATATAACTATAGTGCCAATGATTACCAGATCTTGGGACATAATACGCCCGATTGGTCATTGGGTATCCAGAACGGATTCAAATACAAGAATTTTGATTTGACCGTATATGCCTATTTCAGATGGGGACAAATGATCAATTACACTATGATGGGATGGTATCAGCCAAATGCATTTGCAACCAATGCAAGCCCCTCAAGAACATTTCCTGAACATTTTAACTACTGGACGCCAGAAAATCCGTCAAACGATTTCCCGGTAATGAATTACTTATCAACAACTTCCACAATGACAGGATTTTCCGGTTTAAGTTATGTGGACGGTTCATTCTTTAAAATCAAAAATATCACGCTTGGCTACACCTTACCCACAAGTGTAGCAAGAAAGGCATCAATTCAGAAATTGCGTTTGTACGGCACTATTACAAATCCATTGATCGTTGCAAAAAGCCATCTGTTAAAAGACTATGATCCTGAAATGAATGGTGTGCTCGATTATCCATTAACCAAACAGATTGTGGCAGGTCTGAATGTAACATTTTAATTGTTAAGTCATTAAAACAGTATTATGAACACTAAGATTATAAAAACTATATTATATACAGGAGCATTGAGTTTGTTTATTGGATTGTGCCTATCATCGTGCCGCAAGCTAGATGAATTTAATCCTACCTCTTTATCAGAGGAAAGTGTACTGAGAAATTTTGACGGTTGGAAAGCTTTTCAATCTAACTGTTATACCGGGCTTTGGGGATCGCTTATAGGTATGCCGTATGGAATCGTTTCAGAGGCTGGAACCGATTTATGGACATTTCCTTACAATAATCACAATCAATACAGGGATGTATTAGCATATGAAGAATTCACAACCAATTCCGGAGTTGTAAGAAACACCTGGGATTTTGCGTGGGGCCCGATAAAGGATTGCAATAAAACGATTGAACTTTCTACCAAATTAGTAGATGGTGATCCCAACAATATTAAAAATTTGGTAGCAGAAGCGCAGTTGCTGAGAGCTTATTATTACTCTGTATTAGTAGCTCAATTTGGTGAGGTTCCTTTAATCCTAACTGACGATCCCGTAAAAAACTTAAGTCCTAAACGCAATACTGTCCCCGAAATTTATACGCAAATTGTTTCCGACTTAAGATCTGCTTTTGATAATCTGCCTGTAACACCGTATGAAAACAATCTTCAGCGTGTAACTAAAAAGGCTGCACTGGGTCTTCTTGCCCGTGTTTATGCCCAGGGAGCAGGAGAGGGATTAAGTGAAGGAGGAAAATCGTATTGGTTACGCGCTAAAGAAGTTGCAGACAGTTTAATTAATAATATGGGCGCTTACGGTGCTACTATGTACGATGATTTTGCGAAAGTGTTTTCTTCTGCTAACAATAGAAATAATGCTGAGGCTTTGTTTACAGCTTATGGACTTAACCCCTATGATCCATCATACAATGTTTTCACAGGCAACACGAAACCCAATCTTTACCTTCATTATTATCCCAAGCTGGATGATGCATTCGGAACTTCAGACCTTCTCAAAAGAGGTGTAAACTCAAATACTTCCAATGCTTATTACGGACGTTTAAACCAGCAGTTTATCGCACCTACAAAATATCTGATCAATTGCTTTAATGCAACATATGATAAGCGATGGGAAAATACATTTGTTACCGCATTTACTAACTATTCAGCAGAACAGGCGACCGCAAATCTTGGAACCAGCGCTCCTTCTCCTGCAAGACAGACTTACAGTGCCGCAACAGTTACACTTACCGCTGCAATGTGCACAAAGTATGGCATTGATGCTTCCCATGTAGGAGAAAAGATCTATCCTTATGTAGATGTAAACGCCGTTAATGCTCCTACGTTTGCTACCTGGCAATACATTCCTAAGATATGGCCAAAGGGCGTTCATTCGGGTGATATTTCAGCTTTGCAGACTCCCGAAAATGCCAATGTGCATCCTTATCCGTTGGCTGCCGATGAAGACAGGTTCTTCGTATATTTAAGCAAAGATCCTCTTACCGCCGATGAGAAAAAGGCTCGCAAATATGTTACAGTGAATATTGATGATCTGTTCGATATGTCTGATCCTACAGGCAGCACCTATAAAACTGTTACATCAACAAACGGATTGACTCTGCCAAGCCTTGCCAGCCTGTTCCCTGCCATGATGAAGTTTAATCATAATTTCGATGGCTCTTGGCTAGGTGGTAATTTTCAGCAAAAGCTGGGTAATATTATGATCATGCGCATGGCTGAGGTCTATTTGATCGCTGCTGAAGCTACTCTTCATGCAACTGGAGATGGAGCCGCTGCTGCGCAATATCTGAATGAATTGCGCAGACGTGCATGTCGTAATATTTCAGACTTCAATACAGGTACTGGAATGCAGTTAACTACAGCTACGATGAACGATGTTTTTGATGAATACGCCCGTGAACTTTGTGGTGAGTATAACCGTTGGGCTCTTTTGAAACGTAATAAAGCATTTGAAACACGATTACAAACTTACAATAAAACAGCTTTTACAAATTTTGTTGCCGCTAAACACTATAACCGTCCCATTCCATTCAACTTCTTGAATCAGATCAATAACGCAGATGAATTTGGAACTAATGGTTACTAGTGATTAATTACGAATAATAGTACAGTCCGCAATCCCAGCCCTTTTCTTTTTCAAGAAAAAGGGCTGGGTTGTAATTTGATCGTTATTATATTTTTCAAAAATACTGTATAAGATAAATTTTTAACAGGGGGTCGCAGGTTCGAATCCTGTTTTCCCGACAATAAAAAAGGCTCTGTTAAAAAGGAGCCTTTTTTTATTATATGTATTACGTGTATATTCTCTACAGCATTATAATCGATGAATATTACCCTCTTCCAATTCTCCGTACCTCATTTCTGTAAGACTCTCCAATAGGGATATTTATATTACCAAGGTTTATTTCATCCTTGCTGATAGCACTGATATGTTTTATACCCACGATGTAAGAGCGGTGCACTCTTTTGAAATGTACAGATGGTAATAGCTCCGATAGATACTTCATCGTCATGTGCGTAATGTATTTTCCATCTATGGTAACAATTACTACATAATCCCTGATGGATTGTACATACATAATTTTATTGTGCGGTAGTTTTACCATGCGGCCATCGACTTTGAAATAAGTATAATCGGGAGGGGGAGGTGGTGCTATATTATCCTTCAGAAATTTAGCTATACCGGCGCAGAACCGTTCGTAGGTGACAGGCTTCAGCATGTAATCAACGGCATTCAATTCATAGCTTAATACCGCGTGTTCCGGAAACGCGGTTACAAAAATAAATGCAGGAGGATTCTTAAGCGACTTGATAAAGTTGATACCAGTCATCGACGGCATCTGTATGTCCAGTAAAACCAGGTCTGGTCGTTTTGTATGAATGCTGTCAAATGCTTCCATCGCATTACTGCATACAGCTGCAAGCTGCAAGTTAGGATGGCGGTTAACATATGCTGTGAGCAATTGCTGCGACAGCGGCTGGTCATCTACTATAATACAACTCGTCATTGTAACGCCAGAATTAAATTAATACGAACTTCGAATATACAGTTGTTCTCTGTAATGTCAACCTGGTGTTTGCCTGGGTAAAGCATCTCCAAACGCTTCAACACATTCTGCAAACCAATGCCTGGTTTTGTATTGGCTGACTTCAAAGGTTTACTATTTTTGATTTCTGCGAACAGTTCATTTTCTACCTGGCTGATTACAATATGAATAAACCCTTTTCTCGTTTCTTCCCGCAGCCCATGCTTAAAAGCATTTTCAATAAAAGGAAGCAATAGCAGCGGCTCAATCAACGCATGATCAGTAATACCCTGCGTTTCAAAACTGATATCCATTTTGTCCGAAAAATGCATCGTTTCCACTTCTACAAAGTTTTGTAGAAACGCTACTTCCTGTTTCAAATTTACCTGTTGTTTTGGCGATTCGTACAGAATGTACCGCATGCTGTCTGAATGCCGTGCTACCAGGGGAGCAGCTTTTTCTGATCCCTGCAGCGTTAATGCATAAATATTATTGAGTGTGTTGAAGAAAAAATGCGGTTGAATCTGCACTTTCAAAAAATTTAACTCTGATTCAAGGCGTTGCTGCTGAAGCGCACTAATTTGTTTATCCTGTCGTGCAGAGCGGATAAAATAGGCAAGCGCAGAAAGTACCATCAAATCACGAAATTCGTAAATGCTGAAAACATGATTAAATTTACCATTGGCATACCAGCGACCGGCACGTTTAACCATAACATCCGGAAGAAAGTACAGTTGTGCTATCAACCCGTAAATGCCGAGCCGGTAGCATTGATGCAATACAAGGTATGCCAGCAAAGTAACAGCAAACCACAGGTATTGCTTTTTAAAAAGCAGTTTTTTAATGATGTATTGATAGCATATCCAAGCTGGAATCATAGCCGTAAAGCCATACACAAGTTGTTCGGGTAAGTCTTTCAAAAAGCTTTGCTTATTGGGCACAGGCTCATACAAATAATATTCTATGTCAGTCAGTATCGGGAAGCATATAAAGTAGATGACAAAGAAGGTCAGCTCGAGCCTGTGATACCGGTCTTTAAAATAATGTTCTTTCGACCGCATACCCGTAAATTACTGCATAATATCGTATTATAGCATCTCGCTTCGATAAAGCCGGTATTTTTTTCGACAGACCGGCTTGGTATAATTCATTAAGGGGCCTGTCTAAAAAATTACAGTTACCTGTCCGCATCGGTATAAGTTTGTTGGTATTAAATTACTATACCATGAAAGTAACAGCAATAATCTTTTTGTTTGTGATGCAATGTACAATATTGTTCAGCCAGGAAACAACAGATTTACCGGAAGTGCTTTCGAGAGTATGGAAGGCGCAGGCATCACTGAAGTCAATTAATTACTCGGTAAAGCGCAGGGATACCCTCGTAACCGATGATATACGCACCATGAAAGGCAATGTAATAATATCCGTCGATAATGCAGATACTATTTTGGGTTTCCGGTTTTGGGCAAAAAAGGATAACGAAAATGTGGAGAAAATATATAATGGGCATGTATGTTATGAAACAGACTCAAATGCAAAAACATACAAGATGTGGAATAGTGCCAGAGCTTTGCAAAACATGCTTTACAGCGGAGGTGGGCATTTGGTTATACCTGATCTTGTGAAATTAGATACTATAAAAAGCAGTGGCATATCAGTACAGGTAAACAAAAATAACTATGATATTATCATCAAATATCCTGATTTGACGCAGTATAATGTTACTAAACGAAAAAAAATAGTAACCATTGATAAGGTAAAAATGCTACCTGTTGCGGTGAGGCAGCATCAGGAAACGGATGGTAAAGTACAGGATCTCTATTTTCATATTACCGCAATTGCAATTAATCCTGCCATAACGTATAACTTCGCTGTACTGCCTTTTTTGAAAGAGTATACTTATTTACCCCCCAATCTTGCCAACACTAAACCGAAATTAGGACAGGGCATGAGCGCTCCTTACTTTAACCTCAAATCATTTGATGGAACAATAATCTCCAGTGATGATTTCAAGGGTAAGGTTGTGTTGCTCGACTTCTGGGAGGTATGGTGCGGCCCGTGTATTGAATCTATGCCGAAGGTAATGGCGCTTTATGATAAATACCATGATAAGGGACTTGATGTATATGGCATTACTAATGACCTCAAACAGCTTTCTTCTGCCAGAACATTTGCCAAGCGAAAGGAAATTAATTTTCCTTTGCTGATAGGCAATGAACAATTCAAAAAAGATTATCAATTGGATGCTGTTCCCTTGTATGTGCTGATTGACAGGAAAGGTATTATTCGTGTGGTGAGTGTAGGATATACGGATAAGTTGGATAGGAATATTTCAGAAGCATTAAAGTAGGTCAAATATATGCCTTATGTTGGTCTTGCAATTGGGCAGTTTTTTGGTATGCTGGTCCAAATATACAAAATGGCCACAGAGCCGAAATGGAAAGGACTGAATGTCGCATGTAGCCGCTATTGAAGAATTATAAATATTGAACCTGGTTAGCTTTTGAGTGTATTCATATGAACAAGAAAAAATAAGGCTGCCTTAATTACAAGACAGCCTTATCTGCACTATTAATACAAAATCACATTATTTTGAAAGTTGCCCTCTTACAGCACCAGCTCCATAAAGAGGAAGGGTATGCACATTTACATAATAATTCTCCGGATTCTGCCGGATGGCCTTAATAAGATCGCGATCAACGCTCACGTCGCCGCTTGAGTATCCACTTGCGTCTGGTGGTGTTAAAGGAACAACCACAGGGCCAGCCTCAGTGGCAGTGCCAACATGAATATGAGCTCCAATTGCCGGAAGGGTGATGTTTGCAACACTGATTTCAAAACTGATAACGCCTTGTCCCTGGTTTAGCCTCAGTGTTACAGTTCCGCTGCCATCCGGGTCTCCCGGGCCCGGTACTTCCGCTGCACCGGTAAGCGTTACCTCAAATGGACGGCCCTTAATTAGCGTTGCCTGATCGTTCTGTTGCTGAACAGAAGGGGCGGCATTGGAAGGTTGCTGGATTTCTTTTTTGCAGGCAGCCAAAAAGGACAGTACGCAGAGCGTAAAACAGAACTTTTTCATGTTGGTGAGTTTTTAATTTAAGAAATAAAAGCTATTCCACTTGAACTTTGCTCATGCAATAAAGCCTTCCGCTAATTCTATCAGGGAGAAGGAGCAGTTGCCTTTGCATTGCATGTTTCAATGTTTATTGATCTCTATACGCCGCTTAGCTTTTCATAGAAAAGGAAACCACCACAAATACATTGGCTTTCAGAAGGTGTGAAATTGGGGAAGACGAAAAATCTGTACACAAATTTATTATTTTTTGAAGTTTAGGACACCGATTTTTTCAATATCAGGTTCTTCGTTTATACCACTACGGTTTTACTAGTTTATTATAACATTTCGCACGATACCTATTGGTATTCGTTATCGATTCAGAATTCCTGTGTTGTGGGCTTCCCTGAATTTCGGCTGGCAGAAATTAGAGTTAGCAAGATGAAGTATTGTTAACTCAAAATTTTTAAATACATGACAAAAAGTGAAGTTTACCGATGTTAATCTATGTGCTGCACAAGCCGCATAAGAAGATTAAAGATCTTTCAGTTCAAATGCATATTCCTGGTAGCCTATTAACGCCCTGTTTGGTTCCAATTCCTTCCATGCTTTTTCCTGATGGCTTAATTCAACGATATCCCAACTGGAAATTTCATAGTTACTGTAGCCGTTTGCACCCAATTCAAGTACCTCACTCATTTTGGAAGCAGACAATTCATACTTCTGTCTGATGGCGGCAATTTCATCTAGGAAAGGAATATTGTTTTTCTCCCTGTACTGATTGTGTACCTGCATTAAACTAATGGTGTCAGCCTCTGTTGTGGTAAACTCTTCCTGGCACTTTTCACACTTATAAAAATGGGCAACTATTTTAAATACTTCTTTACGATAGTTGATTTCTTTTGCTTCCTTGTGAAGGTTGGCACTACCATCGCAATATGGGCATTCGATTTTCTTTTTCATGTTC
>CBKWHA010000132.1:0-14776 GCA_966674115.1 uncultured Chitinophagaceae bacterium | reverse complement strand
ATAAACCTGAAGGTCCATATCAATTTGTGGAAACAGTCTTTGCACCCCGTCCCGGCTTTTGGGACGCTACCACTTGCCATAATCCCCTGATTAAAAAAGTAGATGGCAAATATTGCCTGTTCTATATGGGCAATGCCAACGGCAAGACCAATACAAAGCGCATTGGGCTGGCTACTTCCGATTCCTTGTACGGCCCGTGGAAACGACCCGACAAACCCTTGCTGGAGGCTGGACCAGAAGGTGCGTGGGATGATCACTGCACCACCAACCCTGCTTTCTTCAAACATCCCAATGGACAATATTGGCTGTACTACAAATCGTGGAACACAAAAGACTATGAAACCCAGAAAGGTCCCATCAGGGGCAACCGTAAGTATGGCCTTGCCATAGCAGAAAACCTCGAAGGGCCTTATATCAAGTATGAAGGCAACCCTGTGATTGATTTTTCTGGCAAAGGGCAAAACCGCCAGTTTGAAGATGCTTTTGTATGGCGGGAGAAGGGAAAATTCAAAATGATCGCCAGGGACATGGGTGTATATAGCCATGAAGTAGGTTTGATCATGGAATCTAAAGATGGCAAACGCTGGAGCGAACCCGAAATAGCCTATTACAGTGCCGAAAAATACATTCAACAACCACCACCTGCACCCCACCTCAAAAGATATGGCCGCTTCGAGCGACCCCAGATATTATTCCTCAAAGGCAAGCCTGCTTACCTGTTTGCCACTTCCCAGGGCGGAAAATATATGACCGCCTCAGCCTTTATCTTCAAAATAAAATAACGCCCCGTCCTGATTTTAATCATCTTTGCACCCGTTAAAAAATATTTGCTTTGAAGTTTTTTAGGATGTAGCAGGAATGCACTGCCAACAGCACTTCATTCGTTTCCATCTTCATCCCGGACAAAATATAAATTATGACAACAACTTTGCACAGGTTTCATATTCCGGTGATGGGATTGGCCTATACCGTAGATTCTCCCGTTAAAGTGGCGCGGTTTGGCATTGCCTCCACCATCTCTATCATTGAAGACAGGCTGATAGAAATGATGCGCAGTTATTATTATCCCAAAGCTGGCGAACCTTATATTCCCATTACAACCAAAGAAGATGACTACCGTGCAAAACGCATAACAGACTATCTGAACCTGGTAAATCGCATCGTAAACGGGCAGGTGGAAAAGTTGAAGGCTGCCGCTTTCGAGACCGGTTCTGAAATAGTCAGGTATTTCGAAATGCTGCCCGATGACAGCAAACTCAAGCAATTGTACCTCCAGTTTACCAGGCTTCAGAACAAGGAAGAAAAAGATAGAGTAGAAGCAATATTACGGGCAGAGATCAAAGCCGGCAGCATAGATGTGAACATCATGACCAAGGTAGATAAGAATAACTTTGATAAGGATGGCAACCTGGTTGAAGATGGCTCTGATGCTTTGGCTTCCTTGAAAGGTTATGCGAAAAGTGATCTGACCAACTCTTCCATTATTTTTTCTGCCGGCATGAACCCCCGCCTGTACAATTACTTAGAGAAGTTTACCGGGTTTGATGCAAAGGGCTGGGGTGAATTTGACAAAAAGATCGTTATTAAAGTGAGCGATTACCGCTCTGCCCTCATCCAGGGAAAATACCTGGCGAAAAAAGGACTTTGGGTGAGTGAGTTTCGCATTGAATCGGGTCTCAACTGCGGTGGCCATGCATTTGCTACAGACGGCTATCTGCTCGGTCCCATTATGGAAGAATTCAAAAACAAGAAAGAAGAACTCTCTGCAGCTTTATTCCAGTTGTACAATGCTGCCGTAAAAGCAAAAGGCGGGGAAGGCTTTAGTCAGCCACACCCCATCAAGATTACGGTGCAGGGGGGTATTGGTACATTCGAAGAAGACCAATTCCTGAAACTGTATTACAATGTGGACAGTACGGGTTGGGGTACTCCCTTCCTGCTGGTTCCGGAAGCTACAACGGTTGACCAGAATACTTTACAATTATTATCACAAGCAGGTCAGGACGATATTTACTTAAGCAAGAACTCTCCCCTGGGCGTACGCTTCCATTACTTAAAAGGCACTTCAGCCGACCTGGAAAAAGCATACCGCATTGCAAAAGGAAATCCCGGAAGCCCTTGCACAGAAAAGCATTTGATTGCCAATACAGAGTTTTCAAAAGAGCCCATTTGCACCGCTTCCCTCAAATACCAAAAGCTGAAGATCGAGCAATTACAATCATTGGATCTGCCCGAAGCCGAATACAAACAACAGTTGGCAGCCGTGCTGGATA
Organism: uncultured Chitinophagaceae bacterium; assembly: GCA_966674115.1. GTDB lineage: Bacteria > Bacteroidota > Bacteroidia > Chitinophagales > Chitinophagaceae > Flavisolibacter. The sequence goes on along the minus strand of CBKWHA010000132.1, from coordinate 12,503 downwards.
AAGAATGTTTGTGCGTAGGTTTAAGTAATGCCGCTGCTAAACAATACAATACGCCTTTCTTAAAGAAGCAGGATGGAGTTACCATTTGCCCGGGGCCAAATATTGCCTACTTTACAAAAGTTGTTTCCCTCAGGGAAATGGTAGGACATATTTATGGTAGAACAGACCTGCTGGGACAAACTGAGCGTCCGCACATGTTCATTAACGAACTGGTCTTATACATCAATTACCTGAAAGACTTGCTGGCAGAAGAAGGCATTCCTGAACCGGACAGCAAAAGAGCAAAATACTTTAAAGATTTTTACAACAATCTGCTCGAAGGTATCGCTTATTACCGCCGGTTAGTTACTTCGTCCCCAATGTCAGAAGTTACAGCCGCAAAGATGAACGCAAACCTTGATGATGCTGAAGAAGAATTGAAGAACTTTTATAGTTCTGTCTTGGAAAAGAACGAATTGGCCCTGGCCTAAAGCAGAGAAGGCTCCAAAAACCCGGTCTTAAAGGACTGGGTTTTTCAATATATATTGTATCACTTCACCTTATATCGTCTCTCTTTCTCAATCGCTTATTATCCTGGTACCTCGCACTTTCAATTTGCCTATTGCTAATTGCCTATTATCAATTCCCCACTCCTTTGCAGCACAAAGCCCAATAATTGCATCTATATGTTATACACCCTGTTAAACCATTAAACTCATGAACAAACCATGTTTGCTAGCCTTTAACCTTGCCCTCGCCATCATGGCAATTGTCTGGGCCTGCTCAGGCAGTAAAAAAATATCCGCACAGAATACCATTCCCAAAGAATATGATTCCATTTACAATGACGTACAACGCAGAACCTTCCAATACTTCTGGGACGGTGCAGAACCAACCAGTGGCCTTGCCCGCGAGCGTTACCATGTTGATGGTGTTTATCCGCAGAATGATAAAAACGTGGTAACCATTGGAGGTGGAGGTTTTGGAGTAATGGCCATTCTTGTAGGGATAGAAAGGGGCTATATCACCCGGCAGCAAGGAGTGGATAGGTTAGATCGGATCGTTAACTTACTGGAAAAAGCAGACCGCTTTCACGGGGCCTGGCCGCACTGGTTGTACGGAGAAACCGGAAAAGTAAAGCCTTTCAGCACAAAAGATGACGGTGGTGACCTGGTGGAGTCTGCGTTTATGATTCAAGGCTTATTATGTGTACGTCAATATCTGAAGGATGGCAATGCGCAGGAAAAGGCATTAGCGGCAAAGATTGACCAACTCTGGAAAGAAGTGGACTGGAACTGGTACCGCAATGGTCAGAATGTGCTGTACTGGCATTGGTCGCCAAAGTATACCTGGGAAATGAACTTCCCCGTTAGAGGATATAATGAATGCCTTATTATGTATGTCCTTGCCGCTTCTTCACCCACTCATGGCGTGCCTGCAGAAGTGTATCACGAAGGCTGGGCACAAAATGGCAAGATCGTAGCCTCTACTGAAAAGTATGGATATACCTTAAAACTTGCCCATCAGGGTGACTCACCTAATGGTGGTCCCTTGTTCTGGGCACATTACTCTTATTTGGGGCTTGATCCCCGGGGGTTGAAAGACCGCTATGCAGATTATTGGGAGCACAATAAAAACCAGACGCTCATCAACCGGGCCTGGTGTGTGGAAAACCCTAAAGGCTTTAAGGGGTATGGACCTGGCAGTTGGGGATTGACTTCCAGTTATTCAATAAAAGGATATGCCGGCCATGCACCGGATATGAAGAGCGACCTTGGCGTCATTGCACCAACAGCGGCTTTATCTTCTATGCCATACACGCCGGACTACTCCATGCAGGCCATGAAACATTGGTATGAAAATTTAGGTGATACGGTCTACGGTATGTATGGATTTTACGATGCCTTCAGCGAAACGGCCAATTGGTTTCCCAAAAGATACCTCGCCATCGACCAGGGGCCAATTGTAGTGATGATGGAAAATCACCGTACAGGATTATTGTGGAACTTGTTCATGAGTTGCCAGGAAGTGCAGAGTGGCTTGAAGAAACTGGGGTTTGAAAGCCCTCATTTGAAATAGCACTTAAAAGTTTGAGGTCACTGTCTTTTGTGTTGGTTTATAAAGATCATACAATGAAAAATTCTTTGCTTGCACTTTTGTTCATAACGCTGTATCAGGTTATGCAGGCTCAGGAACCCCTGTATGATAAAGTGTTCTTTGCAAATAGCCTGATACACGAAAGCTACTTTTATAGTGAAGCTGTTTATACTGCCCCGTCATGGATCAAAAATGTCAACCATAAGCTTCCTGTAAACGGCAACACCTTCTTTACGCCCGGCAATGCTTTGGAACTGGCTTATGTTTCTGCTGATAAAGGCAAATGGGAAGCCCGGATTTTATACCGCCCTATAAGAGGCATTGACTACTTTACACCTGCCACCTATCTCAGTTTCCGCTTGTTTGTTCAGTCGCCGAAAACAGAGCCTGTCGAATTACCACTGGTTGGCATTGGGAACAGGAAGGATGAAGATTTTTCATTCACACCCCTCCAAAGCTTTGTTACTTCTTTTCAGCACAATAAATGGCTGGATGTGCAAATTCCTTTAAGCCAATTTAAGACTGCCGCATCAGATAATATAAAGAAACTGGATGTCATTCTTTTTAAACAGCAGGCCGGTGACGGAAAAGAGCACACACTATTAATAGACCAGGTAGAATTGTTGCCTGCTGTACAATATTCTTCATCGTCATCCACTCCAACCCTCGTTTCTGCCAAGGGCTATGAAAAACATATAGACATTACCTGGAATAAGGTTACTGACACATCTGTTAAATACATCAAAGTATATCGCTCTTCTGACAATAAGAACTTTTATCCTGTTGGTATCCAGTCCCCTTTTATTTCAAGGTATGCTGATTATACAGATACGACCGGTAAAAAGTTCTATTATAAAATAAACCTGCTGAACCGCAGTTATAAAGAATCTCCCTTTTCCAATGTGGTAAGTGCTTCCACCCGCCCCATGACTGATGGACAACTGCTCGATATGGTCCAGGAGGCACACTTTCGTTATTATTGGGAAGGCGCCGAACCAAACAGCGGCCTGGCTTTGGAAAATATCCTTGGCAGAAGAAATATGATAGCCTCCGGGGCATCAGGCTTTGGTGTCATGGCCCTGATCGCAGGAGCAGATAGAGGTTTTATTACCCGTCAGCAAGCAGTTGAAAGATTTGACCGCATCACCAGGTTCCTGGAAAATGCTGATAAATTTCATGGTGCCTTTGCACACTTTATGGATGGTAAAACGGGGAGAGTAGAACCCTTTTTCGGTGAGCGGGATAATGGCGGAGACCTGGTGGAAACTTCTTTTTTAATGCAGGGACTCCTGGCAGCCAGGCAATACTTCAATGCCAATAGTGAAAAAGAAAAGGCCATCAGGGACAGAATAGACAAAATTTGGAAAGGCATTGAATGGGACTGGTACCGTAAAGATCCGGGTAGTAAGTTCTTGTATTGGCATTGGTCTCCGGATAAAGAATGGATAATTAATCATAAATTAATAGGCTGGAACGAGACCATGATCACCTACATACTTGCCATTTGTTCACCAACGCATGCCATTCCGGCGAGCATGTATTATTCCGGCTGGGCAAGCCAGGACCAGGAAGCCCAGAAATACCGTAGTGCATGGGGACAAACGGAAGATGGTTCACGCTACACCAATGGCAAAACTTACTATGGCATTCCGCTAAAAGTTGGTGTATCAAATGGAGGGCCACTCTTCTTTGTTCATTACTCTTTTTTAGGGCTTGACCCTCGTCAGATGAAAGATGCTTACACAGATTATTTCAGCAATAACTGGAATATTGCTCTGATCAATTACCGCTACTGTATTGAAAATCCGCAAAAGCATAGAGGTTATGGAGCAGATGCCTGGGGGCTTACGGCCAGTGATGGCTTGTGGGGCTACTCTGCTGATGAACCGGTGCCTCATGCCGACCATGGCAAACTAACACCAACAGGTGCTCTGGCTTCTTTCCCATACACACCTGATGAATCCATGGCTGCCTTGAAAAACTACTACCGCAATTATGGAAAATTCTTATGGGGTGAATACGGCTTCCGTGATGCATTTAACCTTGATGAGAACTGGTGCTCAGAGATCTTTATGGGACTCAACCAGGCACCCATAACCGTAATGATCGAAAACTACCGTACCGGCCTGCTCTGGAAATTATTCATGAGCTGTCCCGAAGTGCAAAACGGCTTACAAAAACTAGCCGCCGAAAGCCCATAGCGTCAATCTTTATTATCGCCATAAATCCCAAAACCAGGTTCAGATGAAAAAAGCAATTTCTTTACTGACGATCGGCCTTTTCTCTTTAAGCAGCTTCAACAGCAAAATACATGCGCAATCCACACAGTTGAACACCTATTGCAATCCGCTCAATCTTGACTATACCTACATGATCTATAATGCCCACAATAATATATCATATCGTTCAGGAGCAGATCCCGCAGTAGTGCGGTTCCGCAACGAATACTACATGTTCGTTACCCGCTCTATGGGCTATTGGCATTCGCCCGACCTGTTGAACTGGACGTTTATAACACCTGAAAGGTGGTACTTTCAGGGATCGAATGCCCCTTTCGCCTTTAACTACAAAGATTCTGTCTTGTACGCTGCCGGAGACCCCTCAGGCTCTATGAGCGTTTTGTATACCGACAATCCCAAAAAAGGCGATTGGAAAGCCGTACCGGCCATATTATGGAATCTGCAAGATCCAGCCTTTATTATAGACGATGATGGAAAGGCGTATATATTTTGGGGTTCCTCCAATGTTTATCCTATCAGGGCTAAAACATTGGATAGAGCGCGCAGGTTTCGTCCGTCTGATTCAACTTATACCTTATTCAACCTGGATGGGAAAAAACATGGCTGGGAGCGCTTTGGAGAAAACCATTCCGATACCGTATTGGGTGGCTATATTGAAGGACCGTGGCTCACCAAGCACAACTACAAGTATTATATGCAGTACGCTGCCCCCGGAACTGAGTTCAATGTCTATGGCGACGGCGTTTACATTGCTGATGCCCCGCTTGGGCCTTACCGTTATGCACCCAATAATCCCATTTCTTACAAACCCGGTGGGTTTATGAATGGAGCCGGGCATGGCAGCACTGTGGTGGGGCCAGGCGGCAGGTACTGGCATTTTGCCTCCAATGCTGTTTCCGTTAATGTGAACTGGGAAAGGCGCCTGTGCATGTTTCCCACCTATTTCGACAAGGACGATCTGATGTATTGCGACACCTATTTTGGAGACTATCCTCATTTTGCTCCCGCCGCTGCTTCCTGGCCTTTTGCAGGAAGTAAGGCTGGGGCCGGGCCGGGAGCCTTTACCGGTTGGATGCTGCTCTCCTACAAGAAGTCGGTAAAAGCTTCCTCTCAATTAGGCGAATACGCACCGGATCGCATTGTAGATGAAAGTGTAAAAACCTTCTGGATCGCAGAAAAAAACGATGACCAGCAATGGGTAGAAATTGACCTGCAAAAGCCGGGCAGAGTACATGCCATCCAGGTCAACTACCACGACTACAGATCAGACATGTATGGCCGCATTCCAGGACTGTACCACCGCTATGTGATCGAGGGTTCTGTAGATGGTAGGAATTGGATAAGATTAGTAGACCGCGAAAACAGTTACCGCGATACGCCCAATGATTATATAGAACTGGGCTCACCACAAACGGTGCGGCACATACGCTACCGGAATATACACGTCCCTACACCTTATCTCTCCATTTCCGGCCTGCGCGTTTTTGGTATTGGGCAGGGCAAGGCACCTGCAGCAGTAAAGAACTTTTCCGTACAGCGCAAAACAGATCGCAGAGATGCCATGATCACCTGGAGCAAATCGCCCGATGCGCAAGGTTATAATATTTTCTGGGGCATTGCTCCGGACAAACTATACAGTTCCTGGATGGTGTACGATAATGATGCCCTGGATATGAAAAGCCTCACCATAGACCAGTCTTATTATTTTTCAATCGAAGCTTTTAATGAAAACGGTATTTCAGCAAGAACAAAACCTATGAGAGTAGAATAATCTGAATAATAACAGATAAAACAATCAGGCTATACTGTTTTATATAGCACGTGAACTTGTAAACTCGTAAATTTTAAAATATCGCTCCATGAGATCTTGTAAAATCTTTTTCCTGTTACTAACTGTAATTGTGATAAATGCAAAAGCACAGAATACACAGGACGCACAAATGAACCGGTTTGTCAGTAGCCTGATGGCAAAGATGACCTTGGACGAAAAGTTGGGGCAGTTGAACCTGCCGAGTTCAGGAGACATTACCACAGGCCAAGCCTCTAGTTCCAACATCGCCGAAAAGATAAGAGAGGGAAAGGTTGGCGGCTTATTCAATATTAAAGGAGTAGAAAAAATCAGGGATGTACAAAAAGTGGCCGTGGAAAACAGTCGCTTGAAAATTCCCTTGCTCTTCGGCATGGATGTGATCCACGGCTATCAAACTGTCTTTCCGATTCCTTTAGGCTTGTCCTGCAGTTGGGATATGCCGCTCATTGAAAGGACAGCCCGGATTGCCGCCATAGAATCAAGCGCAGATGGTATTTGCTGGACTTTTTCACCCATGGTGGATATTGCCCGGGACCCACGCTGGGGGCGTATAGCCGAAGGTGGAGGTGAAGATCCTTATCTCGGCTCCCAGATCGCCAAAGCTATGGTAAGAGGTTACCAGGGTGACGACCTCACCAAAAACAACACCATCATGGCCTGTGTCAAACACTTTGCCCTATATGGCGCTGCCGAAGCAGGCCGTGATTACAACACCACCGACATGAGCCGTTTAAGAATGTACAATGAATATTTCCCTCCCTACAAGGCCGCCATTGATGCCGGTGTAGGAAGTGTGATGTCTTCTTTCAACGATGTGGATGGCATCCCTGCCTCCGGCAACAAATGGCTGATGACAGACGTATTGCGTAAACAATGGGGCTTCAAAGGATTTGTCGTGACCGACTATACTGCCATTAACGAAATGATCGACCATGGCCTGGGCGACTTGCAAACTGTATCGGCCCTGGCCCTGAAAGCAGGCATTGACATGGATATGGTGGGAGAGGGGTTCCTGACTACCCTGAAGAAATCATTACAGCAGGGAAAGGTCACACAGCAACAAATAGACGCTGCCTGCCGCCGCATCCTCGAGGCGAAATATAAGTTGGGCCTGTTCCAGGATCCTTACAAATATTGCGACCCCCAGCGGGCCAATACAGAAGTATATACTGATGCCTTTCGCAGGGAAGCCCGCCAGATCGCGGCGCAGACATTCGTGTTGTTAAAGAATCAGAACAACGTGCTGCCTCTGCAAAAAAGAGGAACAATAGCGCTCGTTGGTCCTCTGGCCGACAATAAAGAAAACATGCCCGGTACCTGGAGTGTGGCCGCAGATTTCAGCAAAGCAATATCGCTGGTGGAAGGTATAAAGAGCGTTGCCGGTAATCAGGTAAATATTGTTACGGCAAGAGGAGCGAATATTGTTTCAGATACATTGCTGGATGCGAGGATCGGTGTATTTGGAAAATCTACTAAAAGGGATCCTCGTCCGGACTCCGTATTGATCAATGAAGCGGTTAGAGTAGCTGGTGGCGCCGACGTGATCATTACCGCCATGGGCGAATCTGCCGAAATGAGCGGAGAAAGTTCCAGCCGCTCTGATATTAACCTGCCGCAAAATCAGCAAGACTTGCTGAAAGCTTTATTAAAAACAGGCAAGCCCGTAGTGCTGGTGCTTTTTACCGGTAGGCCCCTGGCATTGAAGTGGGAGGACGAAAACATGCCCGCTATTCTGAATGTTTGGTTTGCCGGCAGCGAAGCAGGCTACGCTATAGCAGACGTTTTGTTTGGCGCTGTGAATCCTTCCGGCAAGCTCAGTGCCACCTTCCCGCAAAACCTGGGGCAGGTACCTATCTATTATGCTTATAAAAATACTGGACGGCCATTGCCACAAGGAGGGTGGTTCCAAAAGTTCCGTTCCAATTACCTCGATGTGTCCAATGAACCACTCTATCCCTTTGGATATGGTTTGAGCTACACCACCTTCAGCTATGGCGATCTGAAATTGAGCGATACCACACTGAGAGGAGCACAAACTTTAACCGCTTCTATAACTGTGTCGAACACGGGCAACAAGGATGGAAAGGAAGTCGTGCAGTTATACATCCGCGATGTAGTGGGCAGTATCACCAGGCCCGTAAAGGAATTAAAAGGCTTCCAGAAAATAGACCTGAAAGCAGGTGAAACCAAAACGGTCACCTTCAACATCACCCCCAACGACCTGAAGTTCTATAACTACGATCTCAAATACGACTGGGAACCCGGTGAGTTTGTGATCATGATAGGAGGGAATTCCAGGGATGTAAAATCCGGTAAAGTGAATTGGACAAAATAAGTTCCCATTTGCTTCAAAACTACCAGTTCAATTATTATAATTTGTCAGTTATGAAAAGAGAGCCAACGTTTATCCATGCCATTGTAAGGTCAATCTTGATCCTCTTCCTGGCAAATGCCACAGTTTTATCCTTTGCCCAGCAACGGAGCCAAAAGCCCATGAACATCATCTTCATCCTCTCGGATGATCACCGCTATGATGCCATGGGTTTTACAGGGAAAATAAAAGGCCTGCAAACCCCCGGCATGGACCGCATGGCAAAAGAAGGCGCCTACATCTACAATGCCTTTGTATCCACAGCCCTTTGCTCTCCCAGCCGCGCATCGATCCTTACCGGCCAGTATGCCCACACCCATACCGTTGTAGACAACGATGCTCCTTTACCTGCCGATTTGATCTTCTTCCCCCAATATCTCCAAAAGAAAGGCTATCAAACCGCCTTTATGGGCAAATGGCACATGGGCAACACCGACGACCAGCCCCAGCCTGGGTTCGACTACTGGTTGAGCTTTCAGGGACAGGGCGTCTATTATAATCCCACTTTCAACATCAACGGAAAGCGGGTAAAACAGCCCGATGGAAGCTATACCACCGACCTGCTCACCGAATATGCTGAGAACTGGCTGAATGGTCGGAACAAGGGTAAACCTTTTTTCCTGTATTTATCGCACAAAGGCGTGCATGCGGAATTTCAGCCAGCCAAAAGGCACGCAGGCAAATACGCCCAGCTACCTATTATTTGTCCGCCTTCCATGTACCTGACTACCACAGACAGCAGCAAGTATTTTGGTTCGCCAACGGCTCCGCAAACCCCTGTCAACTTCCGCGATATTCCAAATTGGGTGCGGCAGCAGCGCTATAGCTGGCACGGGGTAGACTACATGTATCATGGTGACATCCAGTTTGACAACTTTTATCACCTCTACCTCGAAACCCTCCAGGCTGTTGACGAAAGTGTAGAACGGATGCTCAACTGGGTAAAAGAACAGGGCCTGGAGCAAAACACCATGGTAGTGTACATGGGCGATAATGGCTTCTCCTTTGGCGAGCATGGCCTGATCGACAAGCGCCACGCCTATGAAGAGTCCATGCGCGTACCCCTGCTGGTTTGGGCACCGGGTATGGTAAAACCAAACTCCGTAGTGAAACAAATGATCCAGAATGTTGACCTCGCACCCACCTTCCTCGAAGCAGCCGGTATTCCTGTCCCCAAACAAATGCAGGGAAGATCTTTTTTGCCATTGCTTCAGGACCGCGAAATACCCTGGCGCAACAAAATATTTTATGAATACTACTGGGAAGCAGCCTTCCCCCAAACACCCACCATATTTGCCACCCGCGACGACCGCTACAAGTTCATTTACAACTATGGCACCTGGGACATCAACGAGCTGTATGACCTCGGAAAAGATCCCTATGAAATGAACAACCTCATCCGTGATACCACCCACAGGCAAAAGGGAATTACATTAAAAAACGAATTGTTCCAATGGCTAAAGGAAACCAAAGGTCTCCAAATACCCTTAAAAAAGCCTATTGACCATCGCAACGACAACCTCTACAAGGGTACTTATTAATCCCGCTCCCCTTTAGGGGGCCGGGGTAAACAAACAGGATAGCACAGGATAGCTTGCCTTTTATAAAGCAATAGCTTTAACCGCGTTTTTTATAGATTACCAGCCATATGAAAGAATGTATATTGCCATGAGATACCAAATCTCAGATCCCATATGAAAAAGCTTGTCATAGAAACATCCTTCTTTGTCCTCGCTTTTATCGTCTATTGGGATGAATGACCATTCTTAACATCTATTTTTTGAAAAGAAGCGACACAATGAAAAAATACATATTCTCCATTGTTTTGTTTTCTGGTGCAGTTGCTGCCCAGGCACAATATGTTACCGCTAAAGGCAACGACGCCACCACACCTTTACATCTTTTAAAACCTGATTACCCTGTGCCGTATGGTGCGCCTTCTTTATCAGCAGTAAAAGAAGTCCTGAACAGGGTGCATCATTATTTGGATTCTACCACTCCGGCAAAGTTTATAGATCGCCGCACCGGTGCTGAAGTAAAGAACGTTTCAGCTCCTGATACCAACGTTGTGATAAAACAGGGCGACTTCCGCCTGACCAGCTACGAATGGGGTGTAACCTATTCAGGTATGCTGCTGGCTACAGAAGCTACTGGAGACAAGCGCTATGCTGATTATACAAAAGAACGTGTGCAATTCATTGCTGATGCGGTCCCCGCATTCCGCGCTCTATATCAAAAACATCCTAAGGCGAATAATCCGTTCCGCCAGCCAGTGGCTCCGCATGCACTGGATGACGCCGGTGCTGTTTGTGCGGCCATGATCAAAACCCTGCGCGCAGGTGGAAAGACCAGCCTGCGTCCGCTGATCGACAGCTATATGGACTACATTTCCAACAAGGAATTCCGCTTGCCTGATGGTACTTTGGCCCGCAACAGGCCTCAGAAGAATACCATCTGGCTGGATGACCTGTACATGAGTGTTCCTGCCCTGGCTCAAATGGGCAAGCTGACCGGTGATAAAAAATATTATGACGATGCCGTAAAGCAGATCCTGCAATTCTCAAAACGCATGTTCAACAAAGAAAAAGGTTTGTACATGCACGGCTGGGTACAGGAAATGGAAGTGCATCCCGAATTCCGTTGGGGACGTGCGAACGGCTGGGCACTGATGGCAATGGTGGAATTACTGGATGTGCTGCCCGAAAACCACGAGGGTTATAAACCTGTTCTGGAACAACTGCAGGCACATGTGAAAGGCTTGGCGCAATACCAAAGCGGCAAGGGCTTCTGGCACCAGTTGCTGGACAGGAACGATTCATACCTGGAAACTTCTGCTACTGCCATTTATACCTATTGTATAGCACGGGCCATCAACAAAGGCTGGATCGACAAGCTGGCCTACTCGCCTATGTGCCTGTTAGGCTGGAATGCGGTTGCCACACAGGTGAACAAAGTGGGACAGGTAGAGAATACTTGTGTGGGAACAGGTATGGCCTTCGACCCGGCCTTTTATTATTACCGTCCTGTAAATGTTTTTGCTGCGCATGGTTATGGACCAGTGATACTGGCAGGGGCAGAAGTGATCAACTTGCTGAAGCATTATTCTTTCGAGATCAACGACAGTTCGGTACAACTAAAGAAATAAGTAGGGGGTACAGATTAAAATGACCGCGTTATATTCGGGCCCTAAAATTTAAAATTTCAGAAATGCGTATCTGCTACTTATTTGTATTCTGTTTCGTATTAGGTCTAGCTACCCATGCACAAAAAAAAATGACCGTACTGGCTGATAAACCGGTTGCACCTATAGCGCCTACCATGTGGGGTGTGTTCTTCGAAGACATCAACTTCGGTGCGGATGGCGGCCTCTATGCAGAATTGGTGAAAAACCGTTCTTTTGAATTTCTCAAGCCTATGATGGGCTGGAAAGAATTAAGGCAAGGTGGTAAAGGCAAAACGCTCATTATCAACAGGGGAAGTGAAAACCCCCAAAACCCTCGCTTTGCACGGATAACTATTGATAGCGGCAGCTTTGGCTTGTCCAATGAAGGCTTCCGTGGCATGGGCATACAAAAAGGCAAGCAATACAATTTTTCTGTTTGGGCCAGAAGTGGTGAAGGCCATGTAAGTATGAAAGTGGAACTGGTGAACACCGCCGGCAAAAGGATCGGCGAGGCCTTCCTCACCGGCTTTTCAAATGACTGGAAAAAACATACTATTTCTTTTACCACAACGGATACGGCCAGTAAAGGCCGGCTGCATGTTTTCTTGGAAGGCAAAGGGGTTATGGATGTAGACATGATCTCCCTCTTTCCCCAGGATACCTGGAAGAACAGGCCCAATGGTTTGCGGGCAGATCTGGTCCAAATGCTGGCTGATTTAAAACCTGGCTTTGTACGTTTTCCGGGTGGTTGCATCGTGGAAGGCCACGAACTGGAAACCAGATACCAATGGAAGAAAACCGTGGGCCTGCCTGAAGACCGGCCACTCAGTATCAACCGCTGGA
>CBKWHA010000131.1:0-14839 GCA_966674115.1 uncultured Chitinophagaceae bacterium | reverse complement strand
AAAAAGAAGTGAAAGATCCAGCTTCACGTCCTAAAGGAGGCAACCTTACCTGGAAGTTTAGGATAGAAAATTCAAGAGACGTTGCCTGGGCCGCTTCCAAAGCTTTTGTTTGGGATGCCGCCCGGATCAACCTGCCCAGCGGCAAAAAAGCACTGGCCATGAGCGTATATCCGGTAGAAAGTATCAAGCGCAATGGTTGGCAACGCAGCACGGAAATGGTAAAGGGCAGCATCGAGCACTATTCTAAAATGTGGTACGAATATCCTTATCCCGTAGCTACCAACGTGGCTGGCCTTGTAGGAGGCATGGAATACCCGGGCATTGTGTTCTGCTCTCATGCTGAATCCGGCGCAGGCCTTTGGGGCGTTACCGACCATGAGTTTGGCCACATCTGGTTCCCCATGATCGTAGGCAGTAACGAAAGAAAGTATGCCTGGATGGACGAGGGCTTCAATACATTCATCAATGGATTATCCACCAAAGCCTTTAATAAAGGAGAGTTTGCCAACTTCTCCTTCTTTGGCCCGGAAGATATGAACAGGTATGTCTTCAATAAAGGAATGGATCCTTTGTTCACCACTCCCGACGCAATGCAGCAGGAGAACCTGGGCGTTGCGGCTTACGAAAAGCCTTCCATGATGCTGAACGCATTGCGGGATGTGGTACTGGGGCAGGACCGCTTTGACGCAGCCTTCCGCGAATACATCCAGCGCTGGGCATTCAAGCACCCAACACCCTGGGACTTCTTCCACACCATGGAAAATGTGGCTGGTGAAGACCTGGGCTGGTTCTGGAAGGGCTGGATCTTCAACAACTGGAGCCTCGACCAGTCGGTGAAAGGTGTAGAATACCAGGATAATAATCCGTCAGAGGGAGCCAATATTACCATCGAGAATGAAGACCAGATGGTAATGCCGGTAACAGTACTGGTAAAAGAGACTAACGGCAAGGAACACCGAATCAACCTGCCTGTAGAAGTATGGCAGCGCGGCCCCACATGGACCTTTGGCGTAAACACAACCAGCCGTGTCAAAGAAGTGGTGCTTGATCCTGATAAGAAACTGCCTGACATGGACCGTAAAAATAATTCACTGCAATTGAAAGGCTTTTAAGGCTGGTCAGACTTAGTTCGCCAAAGTCAAGAAAGCATCAGTACTGCAAAATTCGTCTATTGAAACATTTCTTGTCTTATACCAATTTAAATTGAATAGTATGGTACTTTAATTCCCAATATCCCTAAATCTCAAAATCAGCAATATCCCCATACCCACACCACTCAATTTAAAACGGTATTTATCATAATATTGGTTCTTAAAAAAGAAGAAGGCTCCTGGTTCTTGAAATCAGGAGTCTTCTTCTTTATTTCGCTTGTTTATTTTTTACAAAGGCAAATAGCAACAACCTTAGGACATTTCAATCACTCCCACGGATCCTTTTCATCACAAATCTTTGGTTAGCAGAACCGCTTTAATCGAACAATTCGGAAATATCAATTTTCTTCAGATAAGGGGCGAGCTCTTCTATATCATCGAACACCCTGATCCTTCCAATTTCCTTGGTTTTGGAATCATAAAATACTTCCACGTAGTCGCCATCTATTTGAAATAGCGCAACAGTGCAAAACATTGTATTGCGGGTAGCCAGGTGTACACCATATTTGAGTATAGTGCTGTCAATATCCTTGCCGTTCGGGAGTTTTAATTCATGTATGTCCATGAATGAAAATTAGTAAATGAAAATGGCACCAGCAAAGAAAAATCGCACTTTTTTTACTGATTTTTAGCAGTTTATTTATATGAAAAATATTAAATAGTATACTTCCTGGCTTCTTTGATTTTCATTTTCCTCAGCTTGGGCTTTCCGCCAGGTACTATGGGCAAAAACATTGAATAAATCAGCATTTCCGGCCACTTTGTAAAATATATAAATCTCTTATAATGCTTACCGGTAAGCTTGAAAAATGAAACAATAACCGCCGCCTCAATTTCCTGTAACTGGTAAATTCATTTTAAAATGAGCATATTGGCCTATGATCACATTAGCATTTTAATCAGAACTTATTGACCTAAATTTACCCTTATACAATTTCTGCATGAAACCCAAACCTTCTTTCTGGCAGCGCATTGGCCTTCACGATTTTTTCCTGAAAAAGGAAACGGTGGAAGATGATAGACAGCCACCCGGCCTTACGCCTAATGATATATTCAAGTATATCGTAGATAAATTCAACGAGTCTGTCCGGCAACTCTCCTTTGCCAACCGCATTGTATTTTACCATGAATACATCATTGCTTTCAATCCGGAAGATTACCAGGAGTTTATGGACAATAAGAAAGGTCTCTTCGGACTGATTGTGCAGGAGTCTGTGCGCAGTTTTTATGAAACTTTAAAAAACTACCGCGACTCTGGCAAAACAGTGGAGCCCTCCAGCAGTAAATGGGTGTTCCGCTTTGTGTCCAATGCCAGCTATGCCCGGGGCGACAAAAGCTTTATTGGCAAGCTGCTGCCCGGCAGCCAGCAAAAAGAGGAAAACCTGCGGGTGACCTTTATTCCTCGTCAAACGGGTATTGCTCAAACCTTCGACATCAATCCCGATATTTTAAAAGGCTTTACATTTTATAGCGAAGGCTATTATGAAGTTCCTTACCTGGAAGACTTTGTCTACGACGAACGGAAGCAATCCGGCTCTCAGTCAACAGCTTTTGCCCGGCTGGAAACCATCTTGCCCGATAAGGCATTTGCAGGCCGCAAATTGGAATTCCTGATGCGCCACGAAGAGATCATAGTATCCGGTAAAGAAGAAACAGCCGATACGCCGGATATATTCCGTATCCCTTCCGATTGGGTGAACACGCCTCATTTGCGTATCCACTTCAACAGAGGGGAAGGAAAGTTTTACCTCGCATCCTTTGGCGAAAAGACCATTATGAACGAAAAAGAAGTGCCGCGGAGTGATACAGCCTATCCAACCTGGACAGAGCTCCCCATCAATTCCCGGCTCGTTCTCAATGGCATCGTTGGCATAAATATTTTTAAAGCATAATAAAATTTATGGTTTATTGTTTATAACCAACAATAAACTACAAACCATATGTTTTCCGTTTTCCTCTTGTTCATCTGTTTGCTTTTGCTGATCGCACATTTCAGAGACATCAAAAAATCACACAAACCGAATGGCTGAGAATTATTTTGGAATAACGGATGTTGGCCGCGTTAGGCATAACAATGAAGATACCTTCGTTGCCGAAAATCTTTCAGGCAAAAATGTGGTGCTGGCCTGTGTCATTGACGGGGTTGGCGGCTATGTTGGTGGTGAAGTTGCTGCCGCCCTGGCAAAGGAGGTCATACAGGAGCATTGCAAAAAATCAGCGGCTCCGCCACTGATTATGCTGAAGGAGGCACTGGTCGCTGCCAATGAAAGGATCTATCAGGAGAAGCTTCAGAATCAGGAATATAACAAAATGGCCTGCGTGGCAACGCTGGCTTTGGCGGATGTCCTGCACAATAAATTTTATTATGCGCATGTGGGCGATACCCGCCTCTACCTGCTGCGGGACGACACATTGGTGAAGGTGAGCAAGGACCAGTCCTTTGTTGGGTTTTTAGAAGATACCGGCCGGCTTACGGAAAAAGCCGCTATGACCCACCCCCGCCGCAACGAAATTGACAAGGCCCTGGGCTTTGATGCCCATATCATTACTACCGATAATTATATAGAAACCGGCGAGTCTCCGTTTCTGCCTGGTGATCTGCTTTTGTTGTGCAGTGATGGATTAACAGACATGATCAATCGCGAACAGATCCTGACGGCATTAATAAAGCACAAAACCCTGTTCGAAAAAGGAAAGGCTTTGATACAGGCTGCTAATGATGCCGGTGGCAATGACAATATTACGGTCGTCCTGGTGCACAACAACAAAAGGGCTGTAAAGCAAAAGGCCATTCAGCCGGCAACCCTTGTAAAAAAAAACGAGGACAAAATTGAAGAGCCGGTAATTGAACCTTTACCACCTGTTGTACAACCAGTACAACCCTCAAATGTAAAAAACAACAAAGGGATCATTTTACTCCTGTCCGCTCTTTGCCTGGTATTCCTGGGAAGCTTTTTATGGATGTTGTGGAAAACAAGGGTCACAGCAGATGCTCAACAAATCGCTACGCCAACTATGAGCCTTCAGGAAAAAAGACTGGCTAATGCCATCGGCTATCTGAAAGGAAATACGCTAATACTATCTGATAGCTTTTTTGCCCAGGAGATCATCATAAGCGATACCCTGTTCATCCCTCATGATTCCTTGCACCTGAAGGGCGGCAGCAATACAGTATTGGTAAGAGATTCTCTTTATGAAGGTCCGGCCATTATGCTTTCTAAAAACTGCAAGTATGTTTTGCTGGAAAACCTGACACTGGCATATTTTGATATCGGCATCATTGCGCAAAACAAAGCACTGCATCTGAAGAATGTTAAATTCAATAACTGCCGCATACCATTGCAATACCAGTTTACGTTTCCTGACAACCAGCCTGTTAGCGGCACAATAACGGATCATGAGGTTTTTAACATTGAGTTCAGGTCCGGAAGTCAGTAAAATCCGGAAGTTAGTACAATCTACAGGCATCAAAAATTACAAACCGATCATTCAATGGCTTTACTTGCAAATCGGCTCAAACAACGAAACACAGAACGGATCTTTTTGCTCCTGGTGACGATTGTACTGGCTGTTCTTTTCTTTCGCCTATATACCGTCTTGAAGAAAGATTTTGCCGAAGTGCCCCGCCGGCTGGCAGAGGGCTCAATGGTAAACCTGAATGATACTCATCCGGGCGAACGCTTCAAAGCTTTACTGCAAAAGGGCTTCTACTTTGAAGACAAAAGAGACATAGACCTGGCCTCCGCCATTATTTCCCAGCGGTTGAACACAACGGAAGCTGCCATAGACAACATTGGCGAGCTGAACAAGCATAAATACGATATTGATGCAGAACAGGCTTTTGCCCAAGGCGGTGATTCCTACAAAAAAAGAGTGCAGCTTTCCCGGTCTTTACTTGGTTTTACAGGTGTAGACTCTGTACGCTTCCGGCAGGAAAAAAGTAATCCGCCACAGTTACCTTCAGAAAATAACTTAGGCCAGGGTAAATACAACATTAGCGGTGCTATAATTAGCAGGGGTGGGAATTCTGTATCTGGTGTATTGGTGCGGCTGGATATGATCTTGCCTCAAGATAGTGTCGAATCCCCCTTGCAACCACTAACAGCTTATGCCCGTACCAATGCAGAGGGCCGCTTTGCTTTTAAAGGTCTTCCAGACAAAAAAGCCTATGAGGTCATTCCTTTACAACCTGGCTTCCAGTTTGGCGCTTCCAAAGGCGTGCAGCAATTAGAGAAGAACGCGAGCTTTACCTTCTACCAGTCACCTCATAAAATACGGCTGTTTTCCACACGTGATTTCAACAACCTGAAAAAAGAAAGAGCCTTGATCGTGCGGTTGCCGGGAGATTTCACCCGTTGGTTCCAGATCATCCTGGTCTGTTTCTTTGCTGCTTTTTTCCTGTTGCACCTGCTGCTCACCGTTTACTTTCCCAAAGCCGACCAGTTGATCCTGCCAGTCATTATGCTGCTCACTGGTTTTTCCTTTTTGGCTTTGTTGAGCCTGCAGGAACCTTTAAGCGACCGTTTCCTTGCTAAAGACACCTTGGGGTATTTTGCCATCGGCTTTGTGGCTTTAAGCCTGCTGCTTTTCTTCAACTTGCGGCGCTTTACCATGGATTCGGGTCTGTACAGGTTCTTTGTTTTCAAAGGCAATCCAACAGCCGCCAACGGCTGGCCATGGGCAGCCTTGGCGCTTTTGCTGCTGGTGCTGACGATCCTGTTTGGTAGCGGTCCAGAAGGTAGCGGAGTAAAGGTGAACCTCTTTGGCTTTCAGCCCAGCGAGATCGTCAAGTTTTTGATCATTTTGTTCCTGGCTGGCTTTTTTGCCCTCAATGAAAAGTTTATTTCAGAATACGCTTCCTGGCAAAAACGTTGGTCCTTCTTTTCGTTTGCTTTAGTAGCCATTGTGGCCACGATCCTGTTGTTTTTGATCCTGGGCGACCTGGGGCCTGCTATCGTGGCCTGTTTCACTTTTATTATCCTCTTTTCCTTTTCCCGTGGCGATTTCTCGGATATGGCAGGTGCGGTCGTACTGTATACCTTGGCCGTCTGGCTGATTCAGAATATTTGGATCGCAACAGGTCTGACAGCATTGGCGCTTGTCCTTGCCGGTTATATCACCAAAAAAAGAAGCTTCAGCGAGTCCTCCCTGATGGCGCTGGTCGTGATCGCCGCATTTTTGCTGCTTGACCAGGTTCCTTTCCTGGATGATCTCTTTCCCGGTCCCATGCAGCGGCTGATTGACCGTAAAGCTATCTGGCAGGATGCCTGGAATAATGAAGTGTTTGGTGGCGACCAGGTGGCCAATGGCATCTGGGCCATGGCCAGTGGCGGTGTTACCGGCCAGGGTATTGGCGAAGGCTTTGCCAAAACCATTCCCGAAGCGCATACCGACATGATCCTGCCTTCCATTGGCGAGGAGTTGGGTTGGGCAGGTATTGTATGCATCTTCATCCTCTTTGTCATTTACCTGCACCGCGCTATCATCATCGGGAGGCAGACAGGAACTCCCTTCTTGTTTTATCTCTGCGCGGGTATCGGTGTAAGCACATTTGTCCAATTCATTCTGATAGCCGGTGGCTCCACCGGTGCACTGCCGCTTTCCGGGATTTCCCTGCCTTTCATTAGCTATGGAGGCTCTTCCTTGGTGATCAACATGGCGGTGGCTGGTTTCTTGTTGTCCGCTTCAAATGTTACGGGTACGGCTGTGCAAATGAGGTACATCACCCGGCAGCAGGATAAGAACCTGGTTCCGGCCCTTGTTGCAGCCTTTGTGGGTGTCTTTTTGCTCACTATCAATGTGTCCCGCTACCTGTTCCGCAATCAAAGGTGGGTGGTGCAGCCTGCTCTGGTGGCCGAGCGCAGTGGTGCCCGCATGTTTAGCTATAATCCGCGTATTGCCATTTTAATGAACAGGCTGCAGGCCGGCAACCTCTACGACCGCAAAGGGAAACTACTGGCTACCAGTAAACCGGAGATGATCAGCCAGCAACGCGACTCCCTGTTGGCCCTTGGTCAGGAACCTCATTACCTGGACGCTCTGGTGCACAGGCGCCTGGACCGTTACTATCCTTTTGCCGAACAAATGTTCTTTTGGACCGGCGATGCCAACACAGGCATTTTCACCGGCGGCATCAACGGCTATTTTGCAGAATACGAGCACGCTGCGGAACTCAGGGGCTTTCCCGCACCTACAGTGAACTATACCGTTATGGCCAGTCGTTTCAGGGAAAGCCGGTTCCTGCCGCAAACAACAAGAGAGATGACGGTAACTAAGCGGGATTACAGTGCCATCGCTCCTTTGCTGCTGGCTGGCATCAACAGTAAAGAAGTAGAGGCTTTTAAAAAGCGCAACCGCGATGTACAACTGTCCATGGATGCAGGCTTGCAAACAGCCCTGCAACGCTCCATCGGGGCAGATCCAACCTTAAAGGACAACCGCGTTTCCGTAGTGGTAATGGAAGATTCCGCGGGCGATGTGCTGGCTTCTGCCTGCTATCCCCTTCCGCCTGTAGATGACTGGGAAAAAATGACGCTGCCAGTCTCAGAACAAAACAGCCTCTCTTACTGGCTCACCACCCGCGACCTGGGTTTTACCCATGCCTCCCAGCCAGGCTCTACTGCAAAAATTGCAACAGCCCTTGCTGCTTTTAATAAACTGGGTATGGCTGCAGCCCAAAAAACCTTTATCATCCGCCAGCAAGACCTGATCAGGGTAAGAAGTGATGAACCGGACGAAACCGGTACCATTACCATGCAAAGAGCCATCGTGAAATCTAACAACCCCTATTTTATTAGACTGGCTAATGAAATGGAACTGCAGGAACAAATGGCTACCCTTTACCTGCAAACAGGCATGTTCCTGCATGGTGTGGGTGGCTATTTTTATGAAAGCGATCCGGACGTTTTGTACCAGCAAGAGAAATGGCGTGAGCTATGGCGCAATACAGAGTTCAGAAGCCTGAAATCTTACGACAGAAATGACATCAGAGCCACCCGTGGGCGCGGGGTTTCAGGCATGGCCTGGGGCCAGGGCGAACTGGTAGCAACACCTGCTGCCATAGCCCGCCTGGTTTCCGGACTAGCCAATAATGGGTTTATGGTGCAAAACCGTTTTGTATTGAAAATTGCCGATTCCGTGATCGCTAAAAAAGACAGCATAGTGCTGGCTAAAGACCCCGCCTATGCGCAAATGCTTACCAACTTTATGAAACAGCAAAGCGCTGGCAAAGTTGCTCAGCTAGGCATCCGGGTTGCCGGCAAAACAGGTACGCCGGAACGGATCATCAGGAAGCGCCGCATAAACGATGGCTGGTATACATTCTTCGCACCCAGGGCAAAAGGTGCTGGTCACATTGTGGTATGCATCCGCATAGAAGATTGTAAAGGCTCTAGCGTGGCCGTAAAATTGGCCGGTGACCATGTAATCCCAAGGCTCTTAGAAAGAGGATATATAAAAGGATTTGAAACAGGAAATATAGATTCCCACTCCAACCCATAAACTTCCCCTTTCAACCGGAGAAAGGCAAAACTCACCGTTTCTATTAAACGCAGTAGTAATATTTGCATGAATTTTACAATATATCATTGAGACCTGGTCCTTTGTTTTTATAATCCGTCCGATTATCAATCCATCCCCAATGAAAGTAATCAGGTGCCCTCATTGAAAAACACCATGTTCTTTATTTTTTCAAGTTCAGTTATTAGCTTTTGAGAAAGCGTTCTAATATCTTTGGAAATACTTAACAATTTCTGAGAAGGAACACTTATTTTAAAAATGTAAGCTTTTCATGAATAGACTAACTAACTGCAAAATTGCTTTGGCTGAAGACGACGCAGATGATCAGTTTTTATTCGAACAGGCATTGAAACAAGTGAATAAAGATGCTGCATTGATCACCTTTTCTAATGGAGATGATTTGATGAAGGCATTGTTGAAAGAAGGAACTGGTTTAGCAGATATTATTTTTTTGGATTTAAACATGCCTAAAAAAAACGGAATCATGTGTTTAGAAGAAATACGTCGCCACGATGCCTTGAAAGAAATGCCGGTTGTTATTCTGACTACCTCTGTAAGACAGGAGGACATTAAAATGGCATACGACCATAAAGCCTGCCTCTTTTTTCATAAACCAGATAACCTTGCAAAGTTGGTAGTGATTATTCAGAAGGTGTTATCAATGAATCTTGTTCCCTGGAATCCCATTTCGTTCTAATGATGTAGTGTTTATTTTTTCACTGTTGTGCGCTGTAAATAGTAAATAGATTTTGAGTATCCCTCTACCATGAAAAACATCCGTTCCCTCTATTCTGATAAAATTAGATTTTTAAAGATTCTTTCTCCACTTAGTATTTTCATTCTTTGTGTATTGTCATTCCTCCTGGTAAAAAGAATCGAAAACACGAGTAAGGCCGCCGATTGGGTAAATAAGACTAATCTGGTTCGCTTGGCTCTTTCAGAAACATATTCAAAGCTAAGAAACGCAGAAGCTGAACAACGTGGTTTCCTGTTAACAAAAGATACTTCCTTCCGTACGCTGATTACAAAAAATACCAGCGAATTGAATATGCACCTCAACAGCCTTCACCTGCTGGTAACTGACGATTCTGTTATGCAAGCACCAATGAAAACATTGCGTGCACTTGTAAACAAGAGGTTGCTCCTTTTGCGGAAAGTATTAGAGGAACACAGGAATCAGGAAGGATATGACCAAGCACTCAGGAACAATATTCTACAAGGCAGGCAGGCCATGAGTGCTGTGGAAGCCCAATTAAAGCTAATGGATAGCCTGCAAGTGCAATTACTGCAACAGCGCATGTCAACCAGCAACAGGTATATAGTAACCACTCCTCTGTATACTGCACTCCTGATCTTGGGTGCTTTACTGATCCTTACCTATGCGTTTTATAACCTTAGGCGCCAGTTGAAGCTTTCAGGAAACTACCTGAATCAAAGTCGGGTAGCAGAAGAAAAAGCAAAAATTGCCAATTTCCTATTGGAAAATGCTGAACAGATCACAGGCTCCGGCTCATGGAAATGGAACTATGCACAAGGCAGAGCAGAGCATTCCAGCAATCTGTATCGTCTGTTCGGATATGAGTCTGGCACTTTTGAAACAGGCATGGATAATCTCCTCCCGCTCATTGATGAAAAGGACCGCCAGGAACTTGTACAAAAACTAAAGCAGGATAACAAAACCGGCCAGGTAAGCACTTCCGATTTTTGGGCTACCCTCAAAGATGGGCAGCGCAGGTATTTCCGGTCTACCAGCCGTTTCGGAAAAAATGAAAAAGGAGAAGATATTATTATAGGAACTGTCCAGGACATTACACAAACCCACCTGCTAAAGCAGGAATCCGACCAGCATGCCAGGTTTATTGAACTGGTAGTGGAAAATAATGTAGATATGATTGCTGCCTTCGACAATCAGTTGCGGGTAACTGTTTGGAATAAAGCCTATGAAGATATGTTTGGCGTATCCAAAGAGGAGATAATGGGCAAAAGGCTCACCGACGTTTTCCCCTACCTGGAAAATGATATTAAAATAACTTATTTAAAAGCTGCCCTGGAAGGAAAAGAAACTATACGGCAGGAGTTTCCTTTCTTCAAAAACCAGAGAATTGGCGAAATCAGCATTATCCCTTTAAAAGACGAGGAAGGTGCCATTGCTGGTGTGTTAACTTCTATTCACGACATCACAGAAATAAAGCAGGCTGAAAGACTGTTGAAAGAAAACAATGTCAAGTTTGAACAGGCGGAAGAGGCTGGTCAACTGGGCTCATACCGTTGGAATATCCAAACAGGTGAAACAACGGCTTCTAAAAATTTATACCTCTTATTTGGCTTTGAGCCGGACAGCATTACTCCCTCCATTGAATTGTTTTTTGAAATGTTGCACCCCGACGACAGGGTTCGAATTATAGAAACCATTCAGAAAAATATAGAAATGGACGAGTTTCCACCTGTATACTGCAGAATTGTCCGCAAAGACGGGGAAGTGCGGTTTGTGAAAGCTTCTGGCATACCGGTTCTGAATGAAAAAGGAGAAACAGTTCTTTTTGGTAGCATTTTAGATATCACCGAAGAAGAGCTGTTGAAGCAACAACTGCAGGAAAGAAACCAGTTAGTGGAATCATTAGTGGAGAACAGCGCCGATATGATAGAGGTAATTGATACCAATATGTATTACACAGTCTGGAACAAGGCGAATGAACGGCAATTTGGTCTAAGCAAGGAAGAGGTGTTGGGCAAAAACATTATGGATGTCTTTCCTTCCATCCGGCAGGATAAAAGAATGGAACTGATCGAAAATGGTTTAAAAGGAAAGCCCACCTACAGAAAGGAACAGCTTTGTCTGAATGGTCGGAAGACAGCAGACTTCAGCTATATTCCGTTACGTAATGCCGATGGTAGTATTATGGGATTGCTCATTATGGCCCACGATATTAGCGAACAGATCAAAGTAGCCAAAAAACTGAAAAAGGCAAATGACGAGCTCTATTACAGGAATCAGGCCCTGCAGGAAGCCTATGCTTTTAACCGTCACATTACCGATTTGGCACCCAATGCTATTTATGTGCTAGATGTGCTGAAAGGCACTTCAGTTTTCATGAATAAAAGAGTTCAGGAAGTTCTTGGATATAGTGAAATAGAGCTGGCACAAAAGAACAGTTGCTTCATAAAGCAAGTGATACATCCTGAAGACTTGCCCGTGGTAATGGAAAACCTGACGCGGTTAAAAACTGCCAAAGATGAAGAGGTACTTGAAATTGAATACCGGGTACTCAACAAACATGGTGAGTACCGGCATCAGTATGGATGGGAAACAGTTTTTAAGCGCAATATAAAAGGAGAAGTAGAGCAAATCATTGGCGTTGCCCTGGATGTTACCGATCTGAAAAAGGCGGAAATTGAATTGAAGGAAAAAAACAAGGCATTACAACATTCCAATGAAGAATTAGCTTCGTTCAACTACATTGCCAGCCATGACCTGCAGGAACCCCTGCGCAAAATTCAGACGTTTGGAAACTACCTGGAAGAAACAGAAACCGGGCTTAGCGACCAGGGCAAATGCAGCCTGCAAAGAATGCAAATGGCTGCTACCCGTATGCGCAACCTTATTAATGACCTGCTTTCTTTTTCCAGAATAGATAGGGTAAAGCAGGAACAGGAGCCTGTAGATCTGAATGATGTTTTAAAGCTGGCCAAGTCTTCACTAGGGGCTTCTTTGAATGAAAAAAATGCCAGAATAAATGCCTGTGAATTGCCAATGATCCAGGGCGTTTCTTTCCAAATGCAGCAGTTGTTTGAAAATATTATTGGCAATGCAGTGAAATACTGTGCGCCCGGAGTGATACCTGTTGTAACAATAACAACCCAGGATATTTCAGCCGCCCATGCAAAATCTATCGGGCTCCGGCCAGACTGGTCCTATCACTGCATTTCTTTCCAGGACAATGGTATTGGCTTTGAACAGCAGTATGCAGATAAGATTTTTGAACTCTTCCAGCGCCTGCATGGAAAAAATGAATATCCCGGTACCGGCCTTGGACTGGCCATCTGCAAAAAGATCGTGCAAAACCATGGCGGTCATATCCAGGCAAAAAGCAAACCTGGTGAGGGCTCTGTCTTTGAAATCTTCCTGCCGAATATCCTGAACTTTACATAATAAAAGGGTTGTAAAAAGCGTATTCATAAAAACCTCTTATGCGCAATTTTTTCAAGCAGTTCAGGCAGAATAAAAGCCAAGACCGCCCACAGGATGTAAAGGGAATCCGGGACGCGGCACTTCGTTTTATAAAAGAACAATTGCAAAAGGCCGAAGGCGGGGAAGGTGGCAACATTCGCGGCCTGCAACTGTACCTTGCTCCAAAAGAGGAGGAAAAGCATTTGTACCAGTCGGCAGTTTATGTAGAAGCAGAGGGAAGGTTTAAAGAAGAGATCCAAAAGATCGCCGATGACTTTGCATTAAAACTTCCCGATAACTGGAACCTGGAGATCATGTTCAAAGAAAGTCTTCCTGAAGACGCTATCAAGGCACCCACTATCGATGCTGCTCTTTTTGTGGTTACCCGCAAACAGGCAGCACCAAAAAGAATTGTTACAGCTTATATTAAGGTGCTTAATGGTGAGGCCGAAAAGGAAAGCTATTCCTTTACTTCTGACAGTGGCAAGATTTGCATTGGCCGCGAAAAGAAAGTACAGACAGCCGATGGCTTCTTCCGCATCAATACCATTGCCTTTCCGGCAGATAGCAGCCATCAGAGCAACAAATACATCAGCCGCCAGCACGCCCATATAGAATGGGATGCAGAACACGGTACCTTCTTATTGTTCGCCGACGAAGGCGGCATCCCACCGCTCAATAAAATAAAGGTCCGCACAGCCGATGGCAACCTGGAGAAATTACAAACCACACAAATAGGTTATCCCCTGCAAGAAGGAGATCAAATAATCCTGGGCGATTCAGCGTTGATGGAATTTAGAACCAGTGGTTTGTTCTAAATTTACTTGATGGCTAAGGTTTTTACCATAACGGAAGGCTTGGAAAATATGGGCGCCTTAAAAACAGGCGGACAGGGATCGGTTTACAAAGGACGTCGCAGGGGAGAGATCATCACAGCAGTAAAGCTGCTGCCCACGCCCATTCATAGTGAAGACCCGGAAGACAAGAACTTCAAAGACTTTCAAAATGAGGTTGAAAAGCTGAAGAAGGTAAATGAACAGCCCAACCCGAATGTGGTAAAGATCCTGAGTTCCGGTATTACCGAAACCGGGAGCCTGCCATTTATCGAAATGGAATTTATCGAAGGCCCGGACCTGGAGGAGCTGCTGCAACCACCCCTCGCTCCCGTTTTTACCATCAAAGAAACCATCAAGGTAGCCGAACAGTTATCCCATGCCCTGGCCCACTGCCACAAACTGGATATCAAACATGGCGACATCAAAAGCAACAACGTAAAGTTCAATATACATACGGGCAACTATGTATTACTCGACTTCGGCCTGGCCATCATGTCAGACGAGCAAAGGCGCACCAGCCTGCGGCATGCCGGTGCTATTGAATTTATGGCCCCGGAGCAAAACGAAGGGCAAATGCTTTTTGAAACGGATGTGTACGGCTTTGGCATTATCCTCTTCGAGCTATTGGCAGGCTCTGTGCCCTTCCCTTTGAAAGACAGGGGCGAGACTGCCCGCAACCTGGTGATGCTGGCACATATGGAAAAGCCCTTGCCTGACCTGCTTTCCCTGCGCCGCGCAGCCCTGCCTGCCGGCTGGAGCGAAGAAAAGAAGAACCGTGAAATGAATGTGCCGCAATGGCTGTTGGACACCATTTACAAATGCCTGGAGAAAAAGCCCCAGGACCGCTTTCCCAATGGTATGGCATTGTACGACCATATTGTGGTCAACAGCATGCACGCTGCCCACAGGATCGATGGCGGAGAAAGCCTGGCATCTTTACAACAGGAAAACCAAAAGCTGCGAAAAGAATTACAACAATATAAGGAAGCTGTAAGAAGCAAAGAGACTGAACTGGTGGCCCTGAGGGTAAGTATAACCCAGAAAGACAGGGATATACAGATATTAAGAGACAGGTTGGCGCAGTACCCGGTGCAGGCGCCGCCACCTCCACGCCGCAGGGGTATTTCAGGTGGCCTGTTTGGCCTCTTGTTGCTGCTCACGATCGG
>CBKWHA010000130.1:0-14868 GCA_966674115.1 uncultured Chitinophagaceae bacterium | reverse complement strand
AATTGTACACCCTGAAGTGAGGATCCGTATCTTTTAAAATGGCCTGGTCGGCTTCTGTTAGTTTAAAATTGATATCTGTATATGCATCCTTTTCAACATATACGTCTTCGCCCAGGTACTTTTTTCCAATGACAAACAGGTCAATGGTATTCACAGCCAGCAACACCCCTGCAACAGCAACAGCCGACAATGTTTTCTTCATCCGGAGATATAATAACCCTAACAGCAATAGTCCAAAACCAATTAGTCGCACAATATCGCTGCTAAACATTGACTTCCTGGCCGTTTTCAGCGCGCCCACAATCATATGTCCAGTGTCTCCACCGCCTTGCTGGCTATAGGCTGCAATAATCTGTTCGTCAACTGGTGATTCAAAGTCATTGAATAAATAGATTAACCCTGCCAATGCTACCAATCCGCCCACTGCATACAAGATTTGTTTAAAGTTGTTTCTAAGTTTTTCCTCATCCAGTTGGAACAACAGCTTCTGCAAGCAAAGTGCTGCCAACAGCGGTACCAATAATTGCGGAATCACCAGCGACATAGATGGTGCCCTGAACTTGTTGTACATTGGCAAAACATCAAATAAAATGCTATTGAACCCAGAAAAATATTTACCCCAGGCCATGAATATGCCAAAAACAACAGCGGCCAATATCCACCAGCGGTGATGGGTACGCAGGACAACTAAACCAATGGCAAACAACAGGAAGCTAAGTATGCCCACATAGGCAGGGCCGGATGTACTTTCCAGTCCACCCCAGTATTTGGGCAAGGAACCGGCTAGTTGAACCGCTGCATTTTCGGGTATGTTCTTGTCTGTCAGTTCTTCTACCAGCTTAGATTCCTCGTCATACGGCTCTGAGCTGCTGCCTCCAAAAGCATGGGGCATGAATAAGGTAACGGTTTCACTTTTGCTAATGCTCCACATATAAGCATAATCCTGGTCCAGACCGGTAGTCTTTTTGGCCACCACATCTCCTGTTGGAGAAGCTTCTATATTCTTGCCGCCCCGCATGGTGTACTTGGCATACTCGTAGGTGGGAAATAAAGTCACTGCGGCTGCAGCCACACCAAGCATGGCACCCAAAAGCGCCAACGAAAGTGCAATGGCTGTATGTTTCCATTCCCCATTTTTGATCCATCGGATCAAATAGCTAATGGTCATAAAACCTGCTGCTATCAGGAGATAATAATTGATCTGGGGGTGGTTGGCAGTCACTTCCGCTGCCGCAAACAAGGCGGTAACTGCGATCCCGATGAAGTATTTTCTTTCATACAGCCATACCAGTCCGGCCAGTAGGGCAGGCGCAAAACAAAGGGCGGCCATCTTGGTGCTGTGGCCTGCGCTGATGATCACCGGGTTGTAGGAAGCATAGGCAAAAGCCAGGGCCCCAAAGATGCCCACATAGGGATTGACCCTGAAGGCCATACATAAAATGTAAAAGCACACACAGGCCAGAAAGAAGAAGTTGGCAGGCTCTGGCAGGCCAAAGCTTAATACATTGACAAAGCTGATTAATACATCCGGACTTTTGATCAGCACCTGGTAGTTGGGCATGCCGCTAAAAAGATGGGTATTCCAGAGTGGCAGGTTGCCGTATTTATTATAATGGTTGATGGCATCCTGGGACATACCCTTGGCGCCCACAATATCATGCTGTTGCAAGACCTTGCCTTCCAGAGCAGGCTGGCAAAAGAGGAGGGCTATGACTAAAAAGGTAACAAGTGCTATTAGATGGGGGAGCAGCTTTTGAAAGATGCCTTTGTTCATATACAGCTTTTTTATAAACGGGGCAAAATAAGGTTATTTTATCTATTGTTTATGGTTTGTAATATATTGTTTATGAATGATACTAAAGTTTAAGGATTTTATATAATATTAATGTTATCTATAAGACACTTTATCAATCTGAAATTTTAACCTCCTATTTTTACACCTCCATATTTTTGCAAGTAACATACAATGTTACATTTGCAACCTTTCCACTCAACCATAAACTATAAACAATAAACTTACAATGCTTCGTTTTTTCTCAAGGGTGGCTTTTATTTTTAACTTCTTTTTCCTCTTGTCTGTTGCATTGCAGTATAAGTCATTTATCAAGGAAGAAAGTATTGTGTATAATTTAATAATCATGGGGTTTTTTCCTGCGGTTTTTCTGTTTAGCCCGGTCATTAATCTTTTTTATTTTATTGCTATAGTTGCCAAAAGAAAATTATTCTCTTTAGTGCCCAAGTGGCTGGTGCTTACTAATTTCACAATGTTGATCGTTCAAATTCTTTATATCATTCTTATTCTAAATGATACTATCTATTATTAAAAACAGGTCTACCCGGCTCTTCATCATTTTAGGCGGATTTTTTATTACCAACGCGCTTTTGGCAGAGATCATGGGGTCTAAACTGTTTTCACTAGAGAAAACTCTTGGGCTTGAGCCTTTCAACTTGCAAATCTTGGGAAATACCTTTTCTTTTAATTTAACTGCAGGAGTATTACTATGGCCAGTGGTTTTTATTATGACCGATATAATTAATGAATACTTTGGGCCAAAAGGGGTACGGTTCCTTTCTTTTTTCACCATCATACTTATCGTGTATGCTTTTGTAATGTTTTCTGGTGCAATTGGTTTATATCCCGCCGACTTCTGGGCTAAGAATTATTATGCAGGTGTGCCTGACAGTAATCTTGCATTTGCAGGCATCTTTGGCCAGAGCCAGTCAATTATCATAGCTTCATTGATTGCCTTTTTATTAGGACAACTCCTTGATGTTTTTATTTTCCACAAGATTAAAGAGTCAACTGGTGAAAGAGGTATTTGGATGCGGGCAACAGGTTCTACACTTGTGTCACAATTCATCGATTCTTTCATAGTGTTGTTTATTGCCTTTTATGTAGCTCCACGGCTTTCGGGTAAGATACAACCTTGGTCATTTGGCCAGGTAATGACAATTTGTATAGGAAATTATTTGTACAAATTCATTGTAGCCATAGTCCTCACGCCGGTGATCTATTTGATCCATGGATGGATAGAAAAATATCTGGGCCATGAAACAGCAAAACAAATGAAACTGGCTGCTATGCAGCGCTGATGCTCCCTTTAGGGGCTGGGGGTGTGCACTGGCCTGGGGCTGGTCTGGTATTGCTCCTTGATCATCCGCACCACAACCTTATCAATTGGCAATGTCACACTATCCTCTGAAACCACATCCCAGTCAATAAAGCGGAAAGTTTCTATTTCATTGCATTCATTATATCGGATCAACTGTTCATCAGTGAAGTCAAATTCAATGTCGCTTAAACGAACATTGATAGGTTCAAGGGCCTTTACCAAATAATAAATAGAAATGATCTGGTTGCCGGGCCGGAAGGCAGATTCCTGGTAAAAGTCCGTTGTATATATATGATCCAGTACTTCTACCTTTAAGTTCATTTCTTCCATAAACTCACGTCTTAAGCAATCGCGTGTACCCTCGCCGAATTCAAGGCCGCCACCAGGGAACTTGGTATAATACTTTCCTCGTATGTACTCATCAGAGACCAATAGCTGACCTTTATCATTAAACAAAATGCCGTAAACCCGTATGTTAAATTGATCCATTAACTAAAAATTTTCTTGCGTAGGAAAAACCAGCCGATAAAAAGTGAAATAGTGAAAGATAAAAAGGCTACAATATAAAAGGCATAACGGGAGTGTTCAAAACCACTCGGCACGTTCATGCCAAATAAAGATGCAATCAAAACAGGGAAAGTAAGAACAATCGTAATAACCGAAAGTCTTTTCAATACTTCGTTCTGATTATTGGCAATAATGCTTGCAAATGCATCTAGGGTACTGCTTAGGATATTAGTATATATATGGGCCATTTCCAAGGCTTGCGAGTTATCTACGATCAGGTCGTTAAGGTATTCCCTTTCTTCCTCATTCAGACCAAGAAAGTTAGTCCGCTCAAGCTTTATAAACAATAACTCATTCGAGCGTAAAGCCGTAACAAAATATACCAGGCTTTTTTGGATACGCATCAGTTGGAGCAATTGTTCGTTTCTGTTGGCATCATACAATTGTTGTTCCAATACATTCCTGCGTTGGTTGATCTCTTTGAGATACTCCATAAAATTCTGCACCACCTTTTCAAACACCTTCAGCACCATCATGTTTTTTTTGTCCGGATGGCGGTTTTGATATGTGTTTAAAAATTTTTTCATAGCCGGGTTCTCAAAAGAGTTGACCGTTACGATCTGGTTGTGCGTTAATATGATACAGATTGGGATGGTAATATAATAGGCGTCACTTTCATTGAAAGAGTTATTGACAGTTGGAGTCTTGATGACGATCAGCCGCACATTATCCTCTTCTTCAAAACGGGTCCGTTCATCAATATCCAGCGAGTCGGTTAAAAAGTCTATGGGTATTTCCAGTAATTCCGAAAGCTCAGTGAACTCTTCATGCTTCAGTGGCGGCAACACGTTCACCCATGTACCATTCTCCGGCTTTTCGGTTTGAACCGTTTTGTGATCAATATTTTTAAAGTATTGGATCAATGAATTAGAAATTTATAGAATCCTGCAAAGAAATTATAAAAACCTGAAAGTAAACTGCCATCAATAGCCATTGATCAATAATTAAGAATTATTTTAATTAATCTCAAAGCCGCAGTTGATTGTGTATTCAAGTTTATATATCCATTTCTCCTGTAAATGCTCTTTTGGCCGGTCCTTGCAACCAGATATTCTGAAAGTGATCTCCGATTTTGTCAAATTCAACACTCAGATTGCCACCTTTCGTTTCAATTTCTACCCTGTTGAATCCGTTGTCGTTATGGTGACAAACCAATGCTGCCGCTGTTACGCCCGTCCCGCAAGAATAGGTTTCATCTTCTACGCCTCGTTCATAGGTGCGTACAATGATGCGGTCGGGCTCCTCAAGTTGTTCAACAAAATTAACGTTGATACCCTTTTCTTTAAATTCTGGACTGTATCGTATAGAACGGCCTTTTTCAAAGACGTCCAATTTCATAACGTCCCGTGTAAGCTCCACAAAATGCGGAGAGCCGGTGTCTAAAATAAAATGGTCATTTACATACTTTACTTCATTTACATCATGCATCTTCAAAGCCACAATACCATCAATATCTACCGTAGCTTCATGTTCGCCATCGATGGCAATGAATTTATACTTTGTTCTTACGATCCCGACATCATACGCAAATTTCACAAGGCACCGCCCCCCATTTCCGCACATGCTGCTCTCCCTGCCATCAGCATTATAATATTTCATTTCAAAATCATAATTGGGGTGAAGGTTCAGCAACATAAGACCATCAGCTCCAATTCCAAACCTGCGGTGGCAGATCAGGTTAATTTGTTCAACAGTTAAATTATTATACTGTAGCCCTCTGTTATCCAGGATCACAAAGTCATTTCCTGTTCCCTGATATTTATAAAATTGAATGTGCATAGATTAACAATTGCTTAATATTTCCAGCGTTCTTTTAATTAAATTTTCAACTGAAGCCTGGCCATCTTTGGTAAATTCTTTACTCACTCTGTTCGCAACGATCGTATTAAGAGAAAGACAGTGATGGCCCAAAAGCCTTCCCAATCCGTAGATTCCGGATGTTTCCATCTCAAAATTGGTAATACGGTGTTTGCCAAAGATAAACCTCGTTAGATTATTAATAAGATGGGGGTTTTTAACGCCTAATCTAAGTACCCGCCCTTGTGGCCCATAAAAGCCTGGGCAGGAAACAGTAATGCCATGAAAAAAGTCTTTAACAAAATGTTTCAGCAAGGATGGGGATGCACTGCTGATATATGGTTGGCTCATTTGTGCCTGGATCTGGGTTTGGGTGCAAAACGATTGAAGCAATTGCTTTTCCTCGTCATTATGCTCCAACCTGTAATAATGTAAAAGGTTGTCCAATCCAAGTCCATGAGTTGCCGCTACCAATGAATCAACAGGAATCTCGCTCTGCAACGACCCTGACGTGCCTATGCGGATTATGTTCAGTGTTGTTAATTGTTCTTTGATGGTTCTTGTATTAAAATCGATATTTACCAGTGCGTCTAACTCATTGATAACAATATCTATATTATCTGTGCCAATGCCTGAAGAAATTACGGTAAATCTTTTCTTCCCTATGGTGCCTGTATGCGAAATAAACTCGCGATGCTGTCCTTTAACTTCAATGGAATCAAAATACTTGCTTACTTGCTGCACCCTGCCTGGGTCGCCAACTGTAATTACGGTAGTGGCTATCTCTTCCGGGCATAGATCAAGATGGTAAACGGCCCCCCGGTTGTTAATGATAAGCTCTGAAGCTCCAATAGGCTGCATGTCAAAAGGAAAATTAAAAATCAAAAAAACCTTACTTTAACTTGGTAAAAATATCCTATTTTCGCACCCGATTCAAAAAACGAGTTTTGTAAGTATTTATGGTACCGTGGCCGAGTGGCTAGGCAGAGGTCTGCAAAACCTCCTACAGCAGTTCGAATCTGCTCGGTACCTCTCTAAAAATTCCCGCATATAGCGGGAATTTTTGCTTAAATGAGTTCATATTTTTTACTTAAAACGACTCAATTAACTTTTGAACTCATAAACTTGTGAACTATAAGAACTATATAACATGCTCACCAAAGAGGAAAAAGACTTTTTGGCTTATTGGGAAGCCAACCGCCTGCATAAAAAAAGGTTCCTTCGCCAGTTTAGTATTGGGCTGCCTTTAGGTGTGCTTCTTGTTGCGGCAGTTTTCGTCAACCTTTTGTCTGGTTGGTATAAAAAGGCTGATATGATCATCCGAAGCAATTCATCTCTTTTGGCAACCATTTTAATTGCACTTGTGGCTATCGCTGTCTTTTTCACCATCTTTTCAAGCAGGCATAAATGGGAGCAAAACGAGCAACGATATCAGGAATTAAAAGCAAAAGAAAATAATGGTGTCCAATGACCTTACAAGACATCCTTCAATACCTGCAACAACAGTCCAATCCAGTAAACAAACAAGGCATGGGCCGTTTTGGCATAAATACGGAAAAAGCCTTTGGAATAAAAATCCCGATATTAAGGCAATTAGCAAAAGAGATCGGTAAAAATCACCTATTAGCCCTTGAATTATGGCAAAGCGGTTATCATGAGGCAAGATTACTCGCCACCTTTATTGCCGATCCCAAACAGGTGGATGAAATATTGATGGAACAATGGGCACTCGACTTTAATTCCTGGGATATATGTGATCAATGTTGCAGTAATGTCTTTGTCCGCACACCTTTAGCATTTCAAAAAGCAGTTGAATGGGCCAGGCATGAAGAGGAGTTTGTAAAACGTGCAGGTTTTGTTATGATGGCAGCCTTGGCCGTTCACCAGAAAAAAGTAGACGATCAGCAGTTTTTGCCATTCTTTTCTCTTATTGAAAAAGAAGCTGGCGATGCACGAAATTTTGTAAAAAAAGCAGTCAATTGGGCATTAAGACAATTGGGAAAGAGAAGTGCTTTCTTAAACGGGAAAGCAATAGAGCTAGCAGAAAGAATAAGGCAACAAAACAGTAAAAGTGCCCGATGGATTGCTGCTGATGCTTTAAAAGAATTAAAGAGCGAAAGGCATCAACAAAGATCGATAAGTAACTTCTAATACTTTTTTATTTGACTTATCTTTCCCATAGTCCTTTTGACATCTGATTAGTGCAGTTGTAAATGTCCGGCCTGGGTGAAACTCTTATGAACCCTTTCTGCCTGGGCGTCCACCTCCTTCAAAGTTTCTGGCGCTGCCACCTCTTGGCTTTTCTTTCGTTCCTGAGCTAGTTCTTACAGATTGTCCCGGATGCAATCCCAATTGTTCACCTCTCTGGAGAGCTTGGTTTCTCGGATTTCCGCTTTGACTACCTGTTTGATTAGGCAGTTTGTCCTCGTTTCCTTTATCTCTCTTTGCCATAATTAATGATTTTAAGTAATTGCAACAAGAACTTTGCCATTACATAAGAAAAAACCAGGCTAGCGGCCTGGCTTTTATTTGAAGAAATTAATATAGTTGGCTTTAATCCCTCGACGCTAATTTGGAAAGCAAACGCAAGATTTCCAGATACAACCATACAATGGTTACCAGCAACCCAAAAGCGCTGTACCATTCAAAGTATTTCGGAGCACCATGTGCCGCGCCTTGTTCCATCATGTCAAAGTCCAGGATCAGATTAAGCGCAGCAATGGTTACAATAACCACACTGATACCAATGCCAATGATTCCATTGTCGTGGAGCAGTGGCATCTGAACATTAAATAAACGTAAGATCAGTGATATTAAATAAAACAAAGCAATGCCTGCTGTTGCGGTGATAACTACTTTTTTAAAAGTATTGGTAGCCCTGATGATTCCCAAATTATATAAAATATACATGGCTCCGGCTGTGCCAAAAGTGAGCATTACAGCTTGCATAATGATGCCAGGATAGGTATCTCTGAAAGCAAAGTCAAAAAATGCGGATATAGCACCAAGAAACAACCCTTCCAGTAACGCATAACCAAGTGCCAGGTACGGTGCCCACTCTTTCTTAAATGTGATCACGAGTGCAAGAACAAAGCCTCCGATCATTGAACCCCACATCCAGGGCATTACATCAACACCTTTGTAAAAAAGACCCCAGGTGAATGAAGCTGCTCCTAAAACCATGATCATCAACAGACCAAATTTTTGAACAGTACCGCGTACTGTCATAGCGTCGCCTTCGTACCTATAAACCTTTTCAAAAGTTTTTTCAGATATTACTGGGTTGCCCCCTTTAAACAGTCCCATAGTGATGAATTTTTTTTGTGAATATAATAGTTTATAATCTAATAATTGAGGACTTCTCTTTGACAACCTTAGTACTAATAGATTCAACGTATTTTTATCTATGTTGATCAACTTATAAACCTTCAAATTAAGAAATAAGAATTCATCGAAGGATTTTTTGTACATTCATAAGATAAGAATGATATCATCTACTTTAGATCCTTCCCCTATCTGATCTGTCCTCATCTACCGTACCAATTACAGCTTTCGAAATCCAATAACTAATAACCATAAACAATAAACCAATAATGCTTCTTACTCCTGAACAAACCTTCTACGAGGTTATGTGGCGCGTAAAAAACACGCCTTTTCCACTTCCCTGGTGGGTGCAGCAGTATTTTAGAAACTGGAACAGCGATTACAACAAGGAACTTTTTAGCAATAAAGAAGAAGCTTTTGCTGCTAACGCTTTATACAGGTACTGGAGTATGGTTGGTGTTAAAGACCATCATCAGGAAAGTCTTATTGGGCAGGCTGGTGAAATTGAGCCTGTTTATGACCGTTATTCGGTTAGCTTCTTCCTGTTTAATACAAGAACGAGGGAGTTGCACTTTCCGCAAACTTCAGGTGGAGAACACCTGAAGCAACGTTTTGAGGAAGGGTATCTACCGGTTATTATTACTGATTTTACACCAGTCAATGGAATAAGTGTCTCCCAAAAGATAATAGCAACAACAGCAGGTATAGACCAGAATTCTGTGGTGCTCTCAAGGATAAAGGTGGAACAAACAGAACAGAACAACGATTCCTTCATGCTTTGTATTTCAGTATCAGCTTATGGGCCAACCTGTTTTCAACGGCGCTATAAATCTGGGCGCGTTCAACCCTATAAAGGTGTGTCTTTCATGAAATATGACCATGCTAATGCTTGGCTATCTCGTGTGAATACAAGTTGGGGCCCAATATTTAGCAAACAACCTGACCATTTTGGATTATACGGAAATCCTGGGGAAACCAATCCGGATCATTATGTGCTTCATAATCCATATCACTATCTTGCTCAAAATGGAACTTTAAATAGACTGCTTAGTGCTTCTGATGAAATTGCCGGCTTATGCAGCAGTGTATTTGCATGGGAGCTGCCTCCGGACAATACCGTTTTTGAATTGGACATTAAACTGCCCGTTGATGATTACCGTGGATATACAGATTTCATGGAATTAAAAAGTGAAGACCCGAATCGTTTGGAAGATAAAAACCTTGCATACTGGAAAAATAAACTAGACGCATGTGGCCTTCAAGCTATATTGCCTGGAACTGTTACGCCGCTTTGGGATGTATACCGTATTTGTCGGGCCAATTTATTGATCTTGTCAGATCATGGCCAGATCCATCCGGGACCGACTATATACGATTCCTTTTGGGTAAGGGATTCATCGGTAGAAGGGATTGCTTGTGCACTTAGTGGGGATGAACAACTTTCTATAAGGCAAATAGGCCATCATTATACAGACATATTTATTGTAAATAAGGAAGACAGAATTGGTCCGGCTAAAGCTTATGGTTTTTTTGGAGGAGAGCATGAAAAGAATGATCACGAGTGGGACAGTAATGGACAGGCACTTTGGGCTATAGGAAGACTGGATAGGATTTTAGGGAGTAGAGAAAGCTTTGGAGAAAGCTTGTTTTCACCTTTTGTTATGGAAGGATGTCGGTGGATAAGGGATAATCGTTCTGTTTATGGATTATTATTTTCTGGTTGGAGTGCCGAACACTTAGGCGACAAAGACAAACCTCATTTCTGGGATGATTTCTGGGCAATTGCGGGTTTATGGGAAGCATTTAAATTGGCTGAACGCTATAACCGTTCCGAAGCTGCCGAGATACGTGCCATATTTCAGGATGTAGCCCATGCTACTGCCCAATCTATTAATTGGGTTTTGCAGGAACAAAGACATAAGGGCTTCTGGGAAACATTCATTCCTACCGGGCCTGCAGATGTAGGCAGGTTAGATTCTACTATGATCGGAGCAGTCGCTTATTTTCATCCCTGTCGCATCTACGATGGCGTAAAGATGGGTATGGAAGTCGATCTGGCTGCCAGGATGACGCTGCATACTATATGGGAGCATTTTATGAATGGTGGCTTTAAGCATGATAGTGCCTGGAGTTGTTTTGGCCCCTACCTAACCTTGCAACTCGCACATGCTTTCTTGTTAATTGGCGATATCTACAAAATGAATCAGTGTTTAGAATGGAGCATTCAGGCCAGTTTTTCTCCTGTTAGTGGTTCATCAGGTAGACCAGGAGATATTTTGTTTGCAGCAATGGGTGCCTGGAACGAACAGCATTGTTATCCTATTGCCAGTAATTATAAAGATATACCATTTACTTATTGGTACATGGGCGATATTCCACATGGGTGGGCTTGCGCCGAATTTATGTTGTTGCTTCGTGATATGTTGTTTTTTGAATCTTCAGAAGATAGTAATCCGCATATCTATATTGCCCCAGGTTTATTGCCGGAATGGGTGGATCATGAAGAATTGATTGCTGTCAGGGACGCTCCAACAATTTTCGGTGAAAAGTTTAGTTATCAGCTTACAAACAACAGGCAGAATAAAACAATCGAAATACAAATCAATCAATCGCCCAAGGGCATCCCATATATCTTCCCCTGTCGCTTTGGGCAAAGTGTACGAGCTGTTACAGTTGATGGAAATACTATTGTATTTCAAGGTAAAGACATATCATTACCTGCCGGAAGTAAACATGTAATTGTTGAATATTTAGATTGACGCAACATACTAAACGTTATTTATCTTTAAGTATTTAAAAACTTGCTATGAAAAGAAAATTACGCATGGGCATGATCGGTGGTGGCAAAGACGCCTTTATTGGTGCCATTCACCGTATTGCGGCCAATATGGATGGTCAGATAGAGCTGGTTTGTGGTGCTCTGAGCATCAACCCTGAGATTGCCAAAGACAGCGGCCGGGCCCTTTTCCTGCCCGAAGAACGGATCTACACCACTTACGAGGAAATGCTGGAAAACGAAAGTCGCCTGCCGGAACGGGAGCGCATGGACTTCGTTAGCATTGTTACCCCCAACTTTGCCCATTATGCTCCTGCAGTCATGGCATTGGAGAAAGGCTTTCATGTGGTAATTGAAAAGCCGATCACCCTTTCCCTTCAAGAGGCCCTCAGCTTACAACAAAAGCTCCAAGAGACTGGTCTTTTGCTCTGCCTCACTCATACTTACACCGGCTATCCAATGGTTAAGCAGGCAAGGGAAATAGTGGGTAAGGGCTTTCTGGGCCGGATCAGAAAGGTGTTTGTGGAATACAGGCAAGGCTGGCTGAGCCGTTTGTCAGAGCGTGAGGGTAATTTGGGCGCAGCCTGGAGAACCGATCCCAAAAAGGGTGGCAAGAGTGCCGTGATGGGCGACATCGGAACCCACGCTTTCAACCTGGCGGAATACATTACTGGTCTTGAGGTGACCAGGCTGTGTGCCGATCTGAATACGGTGGTAGAAGGCAGGCAGTCCGACGATGACGGGAGCGTATTTTTAAAATTTGATAATGGGGCTTCCGGCGTATTGATGGCTACTCAGGTAGCAGCAGGAGAGGAGAACAACCTGGTCATCAAAGTGTATGGCGAAAACGGAGGACTGGAGTGGCACCAACAGGAACCCAATACCTTATTCCTGAAATGGCTGGACAAACCGGCAGAGATCCTTAGGGCCGGCTCTTCTTACCTTTCTGAGATAGCTAAAAACAACTGCCGCACTCCAGGTGGACATCCGGAAGGATACTTGGAAGCTTTCGGCAATATCTATAGAAACTTTGCCCTTGCTCTATCTGCCAGAATGAATGGCAATAGCATAGAAGACCACCTCATTAATTTCCCTTCCATTAAAGAAGGTATCCGGGGCATGGCATTTATCGAAAACGTGGTCAGAAGCGGAATGAGTAATGAAAAATGGACAGATTATGTAATATAAAACAGGTTATGTAATATAAGAAAGAATGGTCACCAGGTTTCCCTATATCTTAAAAAACCAAACTGAAGAAATTCGGTGACCATTCTTTCTTTGCCTATTGTCAATTGCCTATTCTTCTCAAAACCTGAATCCAATAGAAACATTAGGCAATGCCCCTTCTTCCGAAATACCCACGGTTCCTTGGATCAATATCAACTCTGCCGGTATGATGTATATACCTGCACCATAGCCATCATGCCACTTATTTGATTTTTCTTCATCTACCCATACCCTTCCAATATCATTGAAAAGTGTAAGACCAAAAGTACCGGGGAATAAATAAGAAGTAAAATCAAATAGCTTCATCCGTAATTCGATATTGTGAAAAAGCATCGATTCACCTGCAAAGCGATAATTGCGGAATCCTCTTAAGTTGAGGTTTCCGCCAAGATACAATTGTTGGAAAAATGCTGCTTCGCCAAAGGTGGTTCCTGCACCTATTCGATTGGCAATAACAAAATTACTGTCCTTACCCAACGGAATATAGA
The DNA here is from genome assembly GCA_966674115.1 of uncultured Chitinophagaceae bacterium. Taxonomy (GTDB): domain Bacteria; phylum Bacteroidota; class Bacteroidia; order Chitinophagales; family Chitinophagaceae; genus Flavisolibacter. The sequence continues at coordinate 1,576 of CBKWHA010000130.1, read as the reverse complement.
AGCTAAAATCCGTAACGATCTGGCCAAACTTGTCTTCCTGTCCGTTCAACTGCCTCATGCCGGTCCATGTAGCATTCCAATAGATTCCGCCTTTGGGCCACCACCTATTGTTTCGTGTATCCAACTCGGCGCCGCCAATCAAACCGGCAAAGACTTTTTTAGAGAACACATCTTCCTCAGGATTCTGGGCATGATAATTATTGATGAATCGTCCTTCATTTTTGCTGCTTGAGATCTTGTAATATTGGCCTGCCAAGCCTGCATTGATATTCAGGTGTTTACCTATAGGCCTGTTCAGTCTTAATGCTGAATTGATGAAATTATAGCGTGTGCGGTAAAAGCGGATGGGCCTGCTGCCTTGTTTCACAAATTCAGTTTCATTTCCAACTCCGAAAAAATTACTGGTATTATTGGGTGCCCGGGCATCTATATTAAAGCTGGCTCCAAGCTTTCCACCTGCAATTTGCTGCCAGTTTCCCGAATAGGTAACAAAAAATGCACTCGTAGACAATGCTTGACCAGCAAGCAGGCTATGCCTTGCGGCATAAGGTTCCTTTCGAAAGCCATGTTTTTCATATACAAAACCAGCACCTAAAATCAAACCATCATCAAAGTTATACCCAATATAAGCCCTGGGCGACAATTTGTTATAGCGAAAGCTTTTCTGATTATAATTATTGACCAGGCTGTCCTTCGAAACACGCAGGTGTGCATTAGACCGGGAAGGAAGTACATTTTCTTCATCTTTCCTGTCATAAATGTATATCTTTCCTTTGCGGTCATTAATATGAAAACTATCCCTGCCATCGCCACCAACCATGCGTAATCTGATCTTTGACTGACCGCCTCCTGAAACAGAAAAAACATCTTCTCCACCTTGGCCATATAATCTTACTTCTTCAGTTATTTCTGGCTGGAAACTACGTTGATAGAGTACCTTGCCGTTACTGCCGTCCTTTTTCAGCTTTTGTACAGTAAGGTTTAGGCCTCCATCCTCACCAAAATCAGCTTTAAAAACTTCCCGCTTGTCTGATGCCGGTATATCCACTCCTTCCGACAGAAAGCGGTAATATTTTAGCCCTTCTTCTTTCAAAATGTTCCTGCGGGCAATTAATTTTTCAATGATTTCTTTGCCCGATAGATCATAAATAGGCTCAGGCAACTTCCTGATCGCATTGGCTATAACATCATCTGTTAACCTGCTTTGTACAAAAGCTATCTCTTCTTCCCAATCTGCCTGGCTCAAACCATTTAAGAATGTTCGGTCAAAATACCTGGCGTTGAAGTTAAAACCGTTGATGTCTCTGATATATTTCTTAAATCCCTGGAACTTGGGCATGATCCATTTTCTGGAACCAATAGAAGGGATGACGCCTTCAGCAATATAATACACCTGGTCCCGGTCGCGTGGGAATGGCCGGTAAATAGTTTCCTCCTCATTCTTTTCTTCAATCCAGCGCCATTGGTCTTCATGTCGGTCCCAATCACCGATGATAATGTCCAGCAAACGTGCCCTTAGTACTTGTTTCTGGGCAATCCTGGTATCATTGTCTTCCTCAAGGTTTTCCAGTACTTT
>CBKWHA010000129.1:0-14896 GCA_966674115.1 uncultured Chitinophagaceae bacterium | reverse complement strand
CTAAAGGAAACCACCAACGCACAAATACTTTCGATAGATAGATATATAAATGTAAAAGCCCCCAACTTTAAAATTGAGGGCTTTACGTTTAGAGAGATTTTATAGCCAAGGCTAAGCAGCGCGGATGCTCCCCTTTAGGGGCTGGGGGTGTGCTGGGAGTGTATTTTTTAATCACCCCAGATTTCCCCTTCGCCTTTCAACCAGCTTTTTACAAGGTCGGTCGTAATTGACTTTGGACGTTCGATAGGCAGGCCTAATGCCCTGTCCCAACACAAGCTGGCCAGAACACCTAAAGCCCTGCTTACACCGAACAATACGGTGTAAAATTCATACTCCACCATGCCATAATTTACCAGTAAAGCACCACTATGAGCATCAACGTTCGGCCATGGATTTTTTATTTTACCTAGTGACTGCAATATCGGGGGCACTACTTCATATATATTCCAGACAGTTTTCACCAGAGGATCATCAGGCATGTGCTTTTTACCAAATTCCATTTGGGCTGTAAAACGAGGGTCAGTTTTACGCAAAACTGCATGTCCATATCCTGGTACTACTTTTCCGCTTGTCAGCGTTTTTTGAACATAGTCTGCAATTTGCTCCTTAGAAGGTGATTCCGTATTGAGTTCTTCACGCATTTCAAATATCCACTTGATCACCTCTTGGTTGGCAAGGCCATGAAGCGGACCAGCCAATCCATTCATACCGGCGGCAAAACTTAAATAAGGATCGCTTAATGCAGAACCAACTAGGTGTGTGGTGTGGGCTGAAACATTTCCTCCTTCATGATCAGCATGAATGGTCATATACAGTCTCATTAGCTCCATAAAGCCATTATCTTCATATCCTAGCATATGAGCAAAGTTACCGGCCCAATCAAGTAAACCATTAGGCTGAATATGATCTCCGTTTTTATACTTGCGGCGGTAAATGTATGCAGCTACACGAGGCAAACGGGCAATGAGATCCATAGCATCGTCAAAAACAGCATCCCAATATTCCTTTTTACTCATGCCTGCAGCATAACGCCTTTGAAAATGACTTTCTGTTTGCAGCGCCATGATGGCCACTACAAACTGGGTCATAGGATGCGTACTGATTGGTAACGCCTCAATTGTGTCGAAAACGTGGTTAGGAACGTGACTGCGCCTTTGCAGGGTATTGGTTACCTCCTGCACATCTGCTTCAGTAGGCAAATCACCTACCAGCATCAGGTAAAACAACCCTTCAGGCAGTGGCTCATTACCTCCTTCGGCTTTGGGTAATTTTTCCTGAAGCTCAGGAATTGAATAGCCGCGAAACCTGATACCTTCCTGGGCATCTAAAAGTGAGGTTTCAGAAACTAAGCCGGTAATGCCACGCATACCCTGGTAAACTTGGGAAAGTTGCACTTCACCAATTACTTTGTTGCCATGCTCTTTAAGAATGTCTTTGATTTCAACGGCAAGTGCATCTGCTTTTTCTTTAAACCTTGCTTTTATTGAACCCATTTTATTTCACTTTAGATTTTAGGAAGGGGGTTAATTAATTATTTTGGGTTGCGAAGTTATAAAATGATGACCTTGATGCAAAAAAAACACACATTAGCATCTTTTATAAACTCAACAACCTTATATTCATATAACAAATACAGATTAAGGTGTTCATTACTTTGGCGCTTTTTTATAGAGATAATAAGCGACAAGTGAAAATACGATATTGGGCATCCAGGCAGCTAAAAAAGGATGAAAATTTCCTTTGATTGAAAATACGGTAGAAAATCGGTCGGATAAAATAAAAACAGCCGCAATGATAATTCCAATAGCCAGGTGCAGTCCACTACCTCCCCTCGTTTTACGGCCGGCAACCACAGCCCCGATCAAGGTTAACAATACCACAGAGGCTGGTGTTGCAGTACGCCGGTACATTTCGACCTTTAATGTGTTCAAACCTTCTGTACCTCTTAACTCCTCTCGTTTTATATATTCTACCAGTTTTGGTGTGGTTAGTTTATCTTTTAAATATTCATCCTTTCTTAGTTCTGTCGGACTTAGATTCAGTTTCATATTCATTTCCGGCAAGTACTTCACCTCTTCTTTCATACTTTCGATCTTGCGTTCAACAATACCATAGAGCTTCCAGTTTTTTTTTGCTGTATCCCATTGCATCCTGTCTGCTCTAAGGTTATAAAAAGCTTTTCCGTTACGTATCCGTTCCAGAAAAAAATTTGTAGCCGTTTTTGAACCCGTATCATAATAGCGAAGGCCTACATAAGTGTTAGTATCAATCCTTAAATAGAATGAGTATTGCGTATTAAGGCTTTTGTAGGGGTCTCCTTTATCAAGGTAGGTTGTTTGAAAATTACTCCGGATGACATTGGCTTTCGGAATTGCATAACGGTAACCGAACCACAAAACAGTGGCAAAAAACAAACCACCAATCATATAAGGTCTTAACCAGCGGTTATAAGAAGTTCCGCTGGCCAGTATAGCGATTACTTCGGAGCGCAAGGCCATTTTGCTGGTAAAAAAAATAACTGCTATAAATACGAATAAGGGAAACAGAAAACTCCATATATGGGGAATGAAGCCCGTATAATATTTTGTTGCAATTTCATACGAACTTAAACCGGTCCTTAAAAAATCTTCCGCTTTTTCACTACTGTCCACCGCTACTGCAATTAATGTAAACAGAAGCATGCAAAAGATAAACGTGACGACAAATTTGCGAAGAATGTACCAATCGATTTTTTTCATCATCAACGAAATAAGCAATTAATAAGCAAAAGGCCGATTAAAGAAATGATAAGTTTAAAACAGCTTGCATTTGGATTATTTAAGATGAACATTACTTAAATGACTGTTTGCAATACTGTTTGCGGCAATCCATCCGCTTGTCCATGCGTGCTGAAAATTAAACCCACCTGTAATACCATCAACATCCAGAACCTCACCGGCAAAAAATAAGTTTGGAACTTTCTTACTCAACATTTTATTGGCATCTATTTCCCCTAAAAAGATACCTCCGGCAGTTACAAACTCTTCTTTAAAAGTGGTTTTCCCTTTTATTTCCAATACATAATCAACTAGGTTCCTGATCAATGTATTTTCTGCTTTTGAAGATAGATCAGCAAAACGCAAATTACTTGCAATACCTGACTGTTGCAGCAGGAAAAGGTATAACCTGTTAGGGAGCTCCGGAAAATTGTGATTTACAACTTTTTTTGTGCCTAGTTCATTCCTGAAATTTCTGAATACTTCTTTTAAACTGTTTTCATTATACTGGGGTAACCAGTTGATATGAACTTTAAACTCATAGTTTTTTTCTGCAAGTTCACGCGCTCCCCATGCACTCAGCCGCAAAATTGCCGGTCCGCTCATTCCCCAATGAGTAATTAAAATAGGTCCTTCTTCAATGAGTTTTGAACCTTCAATTTTAACCCTTGCCTTTTCAACACTTACGCCCATTAGCTCCGTTATTGGATGCTTCGGTAGATTAAAGGTAAAGAGGGAAGGAACAGGATTTTCAATAGTATGCCCGATCCTTTTCAGCCACTCAAACATAGACGCTTTTGGATATCCACCACTGGCTATACAGAGAAAGTCTGCCCCAAGTTGCTGACCATTTGATAATAAAACATTGAATTTTGAATCTTCATATCTCAAATCTCTAACTTCTGACTGCAGCTTTATTTCAACTTTATATTTGCTGGCCTCTCGCAATAGGCAATCAATAATGGTCTGAGAAGAGTTTGTAACCGGAAACATCCTCCCATCGTCCTCTGCTTTCAACATCACGCCTCTTTCTTTAAACCATTGTATCGTATCTTTTGTAAAAAATTGATAGAAAGTCTTTTTCACAAAGTTTTGTCCACGGGGGTAACGCTTGCTCATTTCAGCTATGTCAAAACAAGCATGGGTTACGTTACAACGGCCTCCACCCGAAATCTTTACTTTGGATAAAAGCTTTGTAGTTTTTTCAACTATAATAACTTTTAAATCAGGGTTGAGCCTTGCTGCATTAATAGCACAAAAAAAGCCGGCAGCGCCACCTCCAACAACTACAAGCAAATTACCAGTTGCAATCATGAAAGCTCGAAATAAAAATGAATCCTTTCAAAACGTTTATCAAATCAAATAAGGGCTATGGACACGGAAATAAATTTTCATTGCTCCTTTCGGCTGCTTCAATGGGAGTATAATCAGAAAGTACATCTGCTCTGCCTTTTTTAATGCAAACATCATGTTCAAAATGAACAGATGGCTTACCATCAGATGTCCTGACAGTCCAACCATCTTTATCGGTATACACTTCTTTCTTTCCTAGATTGATCATCGGCTCTATAGCCAGAACAAGCCCGGCCTTTAATTTAGGGCCCGATCCTCTTTTGCCATAATTAGGCACCTGTGGGTCTTCATGAAGTTGCCGTCCCAAACCATGACCAACCAACTCCCTTACTACCCCATAACCATGTTTCTTTTCAGTGTGTTCTTGGATAGCAAAGGCAATATCCCCTACCCTGTTACCTTCAACGGCCTTTTCAATACCCCTATATAAAGATTCCTTTGTAATTTTTACAAGCTGCAATATCACATCTGAAGGCTTTCCGATCAGAAAAGTATATGCGTGGTCACCATGAAATCCGTTCTTGTATACGCCAATGTCTACAGAAACAATATCGCCAGGTTTCAGTTCATTGCCATTCGGAAACCCATGAACAACTACATCATTTACAGATATACATGAATTGAAAGGATAGCCATGGTAATTTAGGAAAGAAGGAGTAGCTCCGTGGTCTTTTATAAAATCTCCGATCATCTTATCAATTGATAGAGTAGTAATACCTGGCTTAAGGATCCTTGCTACTTCAGAAAGTGTTTTACTTACCAATTGTGCGCTTTCACGCATCAATTCTATTTCTTGCGAATTTTTTAAATGAACCATATTCTATTATAAAAAAACCTGGCAAGCAAAGCCTACCAGGTTCGTTTGACTATAAAAATACTCCTTAATTCTTTGTACGCTGAATACAAACTTAATATGACGCTTGTGTTACAGTTTGTCTTCCCTGGATTCTTCCACTTTTCATCAAACCATCATATTGCCGCATCAATAGTTGGGTTTCAATCTGTTGCAGAGTATCTAAAATTACACCCACCATGATCAATAAAGAGGTTCCCCCAAAGAAGGTCGAAAAGCCCTGTGTTACACCGAGAAGTTGAGCGATACCTGGTAAAATACCGATTAATGCCAGCAAAATCGCACCTGGTAAAGTGATTTTGTCCATAACAGCACCAATGTAATCTACTGTTGGTTGGCCGGGCTTCACACCAGGAATAAATCCATTATTCTGCTTTAGGTTATCTGCAATCTGCTTCGGATTAAATATTAAGGCAGTATACAAAAAAGTAAAGCCAATAACTACAACCGAATAAATAACCATATACCAAACATTAGAATGGTCAGTAAACATGGCGGCAATTCCTTGCCCGGTTGCAGTACCAGTAAGGTTAAACAAAGTAGGCAGGAATAACACAGCCTGAGCAAAGATGATAGGCATTACACCTGCACTGTTTACCTTAATTGGCAAGAACTGGCGTGCCCCACCAAACTGGCGGTTACCAACTATCTGCTTGGCATAGTTTACGGGTATCTTCCGAACACCCTGAACCAACATGATACATCCCATTATAATCGCGATCAAAATAGCTATTTCTATTATGAAGACGAGAATTTGACCTGTACGAACTGATTTATTTGTTAATTCCTGCATGAAAGATTGGGGCAAACGGGCAAGAATTCCGATCATGATAATTAATGATGTACCATTACCAAGTCCTTTATCAGTAATCCTTTCACCCAACCACATCACAAATAAAGTCCCGGCAGTTAGTAATACAACAGTTGATAACCAGAAATAACTTGCGTAACCTTCAATGATTCCACCAGACTGTGCAGTCATCTGACGCAGGTAAGCAACATAAGCTGAACCTTGAACCAAAGTAACAGCAACTGTTAAATAACGGGTCCATTGATTGATTTTTTTACGTCCGCTTTCTCCTTCTTTTTGCAGTTTTTGAAACTGAGGAACTAAAACAGTCATCAACTGCATAAAAATAGACGCAGAAATATAAGGCATGATACCCAATGCAAAGATAGAGGCTTGTGCAAAGGCTCCTCCCGCAAATGTATCAATCAATCCAAGGATACCACCACTTGCAGATTGGCCAAGTTGTTCAAGCTTTGTAGGATCAATACCAGGTAAAACCACATGTGTTCCAACCCTGTAGATAAATATCAGTAGCAGCGTAAAAAGGATTTTATTGCGTAATTCCTCAATGCTCCAGATATTCTTTAATGTTTTAAATAATTTCTTCACAGAATGATGAAAATTTACAGTACAGAATAAGTTGAATTAAAAAGGGTTTGCGATATTAAGACATATAATCTTTATTGCAAACCCTTCTTCAATTTTTTATAAAATTATTACTCAATTACACGCTATATGCGTATCAAATTTAATCAATTTTAGCTTACGATTTCAACAGAACCGCCTGCAGCTTCAACAGCTTCTTTAGCTTTTCCACTAATGGCGTTTACTTTGAAGGTATATTTATTTTTAAGCTCACCATTACCCAAAACTTTCACTCTGTCAGTCTGGCTAATTAATCCATTCATATATAAGTTTTCCAGCGAAAACTCTTGAATTCCATATTTTTCTGCAATCTGTTCAATTTGTCCTAGGTTAAATACTTTGTATTCAACTCTATTGATATTTTTAAATCCACGTTTCGGTATACGACGTTGAATTGGCATCTGGCCACCTTCGTGAGCCATTTTCCTTTGATAACCAGTGCGGCTTTGCTGACCTTTGTTACCTTTTGTTGAGGTTCCACCATGTCCGGAAGCTTCACCACGACCTAAACGCTTTTCTTTATGTACAGCACCTTTTGCAGGCCTTAAATTGTGTAATTTCATCTTCTTTGATTTTTACTCTGCGGGGAATCTCCCCTCGCTTAATTAATGGAATATTATACAGATCCCTTAAGTGGGTATCATTATGCCAACTCTTCTACTGCAACCAAATGTTCTACTTTGCGAACCATGCCCAGTATTTGAGGAGTAGCCTCTACTTCTTTAGCAACGTTCAATTTGTTCAAACCCAAAGCTTTCAATGTTAGCTTTTGACGCTCAGGCCTGTCAATTGGGCTTTTTACTAAAGTTATTTTTATCTTTTTCATAATTCAGTTATTTAACATAGTCACCCTTTATTGGATACCCCTGCATTTAAATAGGGTACAATCCAATTCTAGGACTTTTTAGCCATTAAATACTTTCTTTAACCCGATTCTTCTGGTTTTAGCAACTTCTACTGGCTCGCGAAGAAGAGATAATGCTTTAAATGTTGCTTTTACCACGTTGTGTGGATTTGCAGAACCCAAAGATTTTGCTAATACGTCAGTAACACCGGCGCTCTCCAACACAGCACGCATCGAACCTCCGGCAATTACACCTGTACCATGAGCAGCAGGTTTAATCAATACTTTTGCTGCACCTTCTTTGGCCAGTTGATCATGAGGTACTGTACCATGCATCACAGGAACTTTTATCAAATTCTTCTTTGCATCTTCAATTCCTTTGGTAATTGCTTCCTGAACTTCTTTAGCTTTTCCTAAACCGTGGCCAACAACGCCATTTTCATTGCCTACTACTACCAATGCAGAGAAACTGAAAGCACGACCACCTTTGGTAGTTTTAACTACCCGGTTGATAGCAACAACCTTCTCTTTTAATTCAAGATCGCCTGCTTTTACTCTGTTTAAATTAGCTTTTGCCATAAATTATTTTCGAATTTCGATATACTATTAATTAATAACGATTTACGACTTACGAGTGATCTCAATCGTAAATCGTACAAGGTCAACCTAGAACTGAAGGCCTCCTTCTCTTGCACCATCAGCTACAGCTTTTACACGGCCATGGTAAAGGTAACCACCACGGTCAAAAACTACTTCTTTCAAACCAAGTTCAGTTGCTTTACGAGCTATTGCCTGCCCTACTAATTTACCTTTTTCACTTTTGGTACCTGTCTGAGCGGCAATGTCTTTATCTCTTGATGATGCTGCTGCTAAGGTTACCGCATTGTCATCATCAATCAATTGGGCATAGATATCCGAATTGCTGCGAAAAATAGACAGACGTGGTTTCTGAGCTGTACCCGCTATTTTAGTTCTGATGCGGTTTCGAATATTTTTCCTTCTAAGTGTTTTAGCGCTTGTTCTCATTACTTTTATTTAATTTCCTGATTCTGCCAGGAAAGAATTTGAAATTTAAAATGAGCAACTGTGAAAATTGGAAACTTTCACAGTTGCATTCTTGGATTTTATTTACCAGCCGCTTTACCAGCTTTCTTACGTACCACTTCACCCATATAGCGGACACCTTTTCCTTTGTAAGGTTCAGGTTTACGAAGGCTACGCAATTTAGCAGCTACTTGTCCAATTAGTTGACGGTCAATGCCTGTCAATGTAATAATGGGGTTCTGACCTTTTTCCTGAGCTGTTGCTACTTTCAGTTCTGACGGAACTTCAAATATAATATTGTGTGAATAACCTAATGCTAAGTCTAAAACATTTCCAGTGTTGGCTGCTTTGAAACCTACACCAACCAGTTCTAATTTCCTTTCATAACCATCAGTTACCCCTTTTACAAGGTTGGAAACTAAAGCGCGGTATAATCCGTGCATAGCACGATGGCGGATTTGGTCGGTTGGACGAGTAAAAGTTAATTGACCATCTTTCACCTCAACTTTAATATCACGGTCAATCGCTTGTTTTAATTCACCCTTGGGTCCTTTTACAGTAACTATATTTTCATTGGTAACTGTAACTGTTACACCCGAAGGAATTGTAATGGGTTGTTTACCTATACGAGACATAAAAAAGATTTGTTGTTATAAGATTAAATCTGATAGCTGTTGATCGGTCAGCCTGGATAGGTGTCGGCTTAATGTATCAGCAACTCTTTTATATTGATACGAATTCAGATAAGGAATTTGAAATCCTTATCTGAACAAGTACTTTAATATATGTAGCATAGAACTTCGCCGCCTACATTTTGATCTTTTGCTTCTTTATCAGTCAAAACACCTTTTGACGTTGAAAGTATAGCAACACCCAAACCACCTTTTACACGACGGAAATCAGCAGGTTTTGCATAGTGGCGCAAACCTGGGCGACTTACTCTTTCCAGGCTTTGGATAGCTGGCAATTTTGTTTGAGGATCGTATTTCAAAGCGATTTTAATAACCCCTTGTTTGTTATCATCCTCAAACTTGTATTTCAAAATATAACCTTGATTATATAAAATCTCAGTCATACGCCTTTTCAAATTAGAAGCAGGAATTTCAACGATTCTGTGTCCTGCCATTTGTGCATTGCGTATTCTAGTCAAAAAATCTGCTATGGGATCTGTTACCATATTATTGCCCTCCTACATTCCGCCTGAGCGGAATAATTGGAAAAGTTTAAATTATTTAATAAATTAATTTTACCAACAAACTAAATTACCAACTAGCTTTCTTCAGTCCTGGTATCTTACCGTTCAAAGCCATGTCACGAAGAGCAACGCGTGAGATTCCGAAGAAGCGGATATAACCCTTTGGACGGCCCGTCATTTGGCAACGGTTTTTCAAACGAACGCTAGAAGAGTTTTTTGGTAATTCATCCAAAGCTTTCCAGTCGCCTGCTTGCTTCAATGCTTCTCTTTTTTCAGCATATTGAGCAACCATTCTTTCTCTTTTGCGCTGTCTGGCCTTTACTGATTCTTTAGCCATTATTTATAATTTGAAAATTTTAAAACTTGAAAATTTGAAAATGTCAGTTGTATTGTCCTATCATTTGCACATTTTCAAATTTGCATATTTGCTAATTACTTTTTAATATTTTTAAAAGGCATTCCCAATTCCTTCAACAACTCATAAGCTTCTTCATCAGTTTTAGCTGTAGTTACGAAGGTGATATCAAGACCAGTAATTTTATTCACTTTGTCTATATCAATTTCAGGAAAAATGATTTGTTCAGTAACACCCATAGTATAGTTACCGCGACCATCAAATGATTTTTCGTTGATACCTTTGAAATCACGTACCCGTGGTAAAGCAACTGCAATCAACCTATCTAAAAACTCATACATCTTTTCGCCACGTAAAGTTGTTCTGGCTCCAATGGGCATATTCTTACGTAACTTAAAATTGGAGATGTCTTTCTTAGAGTAAGTCGCTACTGCTTTTTGACCACTGATGGTTGTAATTTCATCAATTGCAATGTCTACCAATTTCTTGTCAGCCACCGCACCGTTAACACCACGATTGATAGCTATTTTTTCAAGCTTTGGAACCTGCATAATAGATTTGTACCCAAAACGCTTCATCAAAGCAGGAATTACTTCCTGTTTGTATTTGTCTTTTAATCTCGGAGTATATGTTGCTGTAGCCATTATTTAATTACCTCCCCAGATTTTTTAGATATACGTACTTTTTTGTCTTCTCTTACTTCTCGTTTCACTTTAGCGGCTTGCTTACCATCCCACAACATTACATTGCTAATATGGATAGGAGCTTCTTTCTTTACAATTCCGCCCTTGGTATTTTGTGCAGAAGGCTTAGTATGCTTGGTAATAATGTTAACGCCTTCCACAATTACTTTACCATCCTCAACCAATACTTCTTTTACCAGGCGAGGCTTTTTCAAGTCTTTATCATCACCAGCAATCACTACTACCTGATCGCCTTTCCTGATATTATACTTTGGTTTGAATCTTGTTTTCATAACCTAAATCCCTGGAGGGACTTTTTGTTTAATGTGATCAAATATTTATTATCTTATGTGAGCCAACTCACTACAATACTTCTGGGGCCAATGAAATGATCTTCATATAACCTTTATCACGAAGTTCTCTAGCAACAGGTCCGAAAATCCGTGTGCCACGTGGTTCATCAGCCTGGTTCAAGATAACTACTGCATTATCATCAAAACGGATGTAAGAACCGTCTTTGCGACGTAATTTGTTGGTTGTTCTTACAATTACTGCTTTAGCTACTGTGCCTTTTTTAATACCACCGGCTGGTATAGCGTCTTTAACAGTGACAACAATTTTGTCGCCTACTTTTGCGTAACGCTGACCGCTATTTCCCAATACACGGATACAAAGCACTTCTTTTGCGCCGCTATTATCCGCAACATTTAACCGGGATTCTTGCTGGATCATTTCAAATACGATTTACGAATTACGAATTACGAAGTACGACGTTCATAATTCGTACTTCTTATTTGTGATTTCAAACTATTTATTTCACTTTCTCGACAACTTCTACCAGTCTCCAACGCTTAGTCTTGCTGAGAGGACGAGTTTCCATAATCTTCACAACATCACCAATGCTGCACTCATTCTTTTCATCGTGAGCATGGAATTTGGTAGTTTTCTTTACGAACTTACCATAAATAGGGTGTTTTACCTTTCTTTCCACTGCAACAGTGATGGTTTTAGTCATCTTATTGCTGGTAACCACACCAATTCTGGTTTTTCTTAAGTTACGTTCTACTGCTGTATTTGTATTTTCAGCCATTGTATTCAGTTTTTAGCTTCGAGCTTCGAGCTTCGAGCCACGGGCAAATCCTCGTCGCTCATAGCTAATGACTCGTTACCTATGCCTCTAATTGTTTTTTTCTTAATTGTGTTTTCAAACGTGCCACCTCCCTACGAAGGTTCCTGATGCTCATTGGATTTTCCAATGGAGTTATGGCATGTGCAAACTCAAGCTTTCTTAAGCGAACCTCATCTTCATTAATCCTAGCTTTTAAATCTTCTTCGCCTAAAGCTTGAATGCTTTTTTGGAAATCTACTTTCTTTGACATTTCAGTTAATTTGAAATTTATTTATACGCCCATTAAATCGTAGCGCTTTACAAACTTTGTTGCAATAGGTAATTTTCCTGCTGCCAGTTCTAACGCTCCTTTTGCCACTTCTTCAGATACACCATCCAATTCAAAAAGAATACGTCCCGGTTTTACTACGGCTGCCCAAAATTCCAGGTTACCTTTACCTTTACCCATACGTACTTCTAAAGGCTTGCGGGTAATTGGCTTATCAGGAAATATGCGGATCCAAACATTACCTTCACGTTTCATGTGACGTGTCATAGCCTGACGGGCAGCTTCTATCTGACGGTCAGTGATCCAATGGCTTTCCAAAGCTTTCAATGCATAAGAACCAAATGAGATCGTGGCTCCTCTCTTAGCATCGCCTTTCATGCGACCTTTATGCATTTTCCTGTGCTTTGTTCTTTTCGGCTGTAACATTTATGTTTAATTTGAAAATTTGAAAATCTGAAAATTTGAAAATGAGTTTGTGCTTATATTTCATTTGCACATTTCCACATTTTCAAATTTGCTCATTTAAGTTTTTACTGATGTTGACCTCTTCCGCCACGGCCTCTGTTAAAGTCTCGACCGGCTCCGCCTCCTTGCCTTCTATCTCTACCAAAATCACCTCTTCCTTCTCTTCTATCTCTTCTATCGCTTACTTCACTCTTACCACCAATAAAGTTTGGATTGAGATCTCTTTTTGTCAATACTTCACCTTTACAGATCCACACTTTGATACCGATCTTTCCGTATACCGTTAAAGCATAAACATTTGCATAATCGATATCCATACGGAAAGTATGCAAAGGAACACGGCCTTGTTTGATCTCTTCGGTACGGGCAATTTCAGCACCACCTAAACGGCCGCTTACTTTTACTTTAATACCTTCCGCACCCATACGCAAAGCAGATGCAATAGCCATTTTAATGGCACGTTTGTAATTGATACGGTTTTCTATCTGACGTGCAATGGTATCACCAACAATCATGGCATCCAGCTCAGGTCGACGAATTTCAAGAATGTTGATCTGTACATCTTCTTTGCCAGTCAACTTCTTTAATTCTTCCTTAATTCTATCTACTTCATTTCCGCCCTTACCTATGATAATTCCTGGCTTGGAAGTATGGATAGTAACAATTAGTTTCCCTAATGTTCTTTCAATAACTATTTTGGAAATACCACCTTTGTTGATACGGGCATTCAGGTAAGTTCTGATTTTGTTATCCTCAATCAGCTTTGTTGCAAAATCTTTTTTATTACCATACCAGTTAGATTCCCATCCTCTGATGATGCCTAACCTGTTACCTATAGGATTTGCTTTTTGACCCATGTTTTTTATTTGATAATGTGATAATTAGCTAATGATGTTGCAATCATCACTTTGTTTAATCTTTTCTTTTTATTAGCGCATTAGCTAATTATCTTATTAGCTAAATTTTAGTGTCAACTACAACAGTTACGTGATTACTTCTTTTACGTACACGGTAACCGCGACCCTGAGGTGCAGGACGCATACGTTTCAAAGTCCTGGCCCCATCTACATAGATGGTTTTAATATATAATTGTCCTTCATCACCACTTTCATTTCCTTGTTTCCAGTTACTGATGGCACTCAGAACAAGTTTACGAAGAGGTACTGAGGGATGCTTAGCATTATGCTCTAATATAGCAAGTGCTTTTTCTACTTCCATACCACGAACCAAATCTGCCAATAAACGCATCTTGCGTGGTGATGTTGGATAATTGTTCAGTTTAGCTACTGCTTCCATTTTATTAAGTTTCTTGTTTTTTGTTTATGGTTTATGGTTATTTAACTGTAAACCATAAACTATAAACTATAAACTTTTTTATCCTTTTTTACTTGAGTGTCCTTTGAAGTTTCTGGTAGGTGCAAATTCGCCTAATTTATGGCCAACCATAAACTCTGTTACATAAACCGGAATAAACTTGTTTCCATTATGTACAGCGAACGTATGCCCAACAAAATCAGGAGTAATTGTCGAACGGCGGCTCCAGGTTTTTATTACGCCTTTTTTTGCTTTTCCTTCATTTACAGCCAACACTTTATCTTCAAGATGTGCAGCTACATAAGGACCTTTTTTAATCGAACGAGCCATTGATATTTACGATTTACGATTTACGATTTTGATTTCTTTACTTAGCCAACTTGCTACCGTTGCTACGTTGAATGATGAGTTTGTCGCTGCCTTTTCCTCTTGTTCTTGTTTTTTCACCTTTTGCATATTTACCTGTGCGAGAACGAGGGTGACCACCAGAAGCACGACCTTCACCACCACCCATTGGGTGATCTACTGGGTTCATTGCCACACCACGGTTACGTGGTTTAATACCTTTCCAACGGTTAGCTCCTGCTTTACCTTTACTCTCAAGATTATGGTCGCTGTTAGATGCAACACCTACAGTAGCATAGCAGTTGATCAAAACCTTTCTTAATTCGCCACTTGGCATCTTAAGAACTGCATATTTTTCTTCCTTGTTCGAAAGCTGAGCAGAAGCACCAGCACTGCGGGCAATTTTACCACCTTGGCCAGGTTGCATCTCAATGTTATGAACAACAGTACCCAAAGGCATGTTCTTCAATTGTAAAGCATTACCCAACTCAGGAGCTACTGCATCTCCACTTACTACAGTTGCTCCAACCTTCAAGCCCTGAGGAGCAATGATGTATCTTTTTTCACCATCAACATAATTCAACAAAGCGATGAATGCTGAACGGTTTGGATCGTATTCAATAGTGGCAACAGTTGCAGGGATTTCTTTCTTATTACGTTTGAAATCTATGATGCGGTACATTTTTTTATGTCCACCACCAATATAGCGCATTGCTCTGCGGCCAGAGGAGTTACGTCCACCTGTTCCTTTCTTAAATTCAACCAATGACTTTTCTGGCTCATTGGTAGTAATTTCTGTGTATGCATTACCGATTCTCCAACGAGTACCGGCTGTCATCGGTTTATATTTCTTAAGT
>CBKWHA010000128.1:0-15011 GCA_966674115.1 uncultured Chitinophagaceae bacterium | reverse complement strand
ATACAGGAATAGTAGATAATGTGTTAAGCTTATTTTTATAAGTAGTAAGCTTCACCCAATAAATAATCCAACAAACAATGGCGGGAATAATGGTTATAAGATTAAGCATAGGAATATAAGAAATACACATTAAAATACAGTAAGCCAACCCTATGCTATAAGTTGGTCTGGTATGATCACTTATTATAGTTATTTCTGGTTCCAGTTCAAAAGAAAAGGTCGTTTCACGAAAGCTTAATTCCCTGGATAAAGAATCAGCAATGCGTGAAACCACAAAAAATTGCCAAACCAAACCATATAGTGGAATTAATTGTAACCAGACTGAGCCTGGCGATATTGAACGGTTATAGGGTTGTATTCTCTTTAAAGTGTTCTGCTGTGTAAGCAGAAATAAAACAAGTGGGATTAGAAAAGCGAATAGAAAAATAAATTGAAAATAAGGTTCTAGATGTTCCATAGAGCAGTTCTTTTGGTAACTGCAATTAATAAAACATTTTTGAGCTGGCAAAATTTAATATGGTTCTTTGTTACAAGAATCACAGGCAGTCTTAACATAGCAAATTGAAACAAGAGGTATAAAATACAGATTTAGAAGGGTAGATTCACCTTCTTTAGCCCTTTTAGGGGAACCAGGCTGGATAGCTACGGACGAGTATGCAAATTTATATTCGTCCATAAGTATCGAATACGGTATATTTATGGACAATTATAAAAAAATAAACTTGTCCATAACTTATGGCAGAAGCGATCATCGGACGGGATGCCGAAAAGAAAATTCTGAAAGAGATGCTCAGCTCCAAAGAGGCGGAGCTGATTGCTATACTGGGACGCCGCCGCGTGGGAAAGACTTTCCTGATCCGCAATTATTACCAAAAATACCTTGTCTTTGAATGCACCGGCATTCATGAAGCCGGACTGCCCCAACAACTATTCAATTTCAGCAGGTCACTACAACAGGCCATGCAATCGGTGATCCCGCCTGCTACCCCGGACAACTGGGTACAGGCATTCACCTTTCTCAGCGACTTTCTTGCCACCAGACTGAAAGATCAGCCTGCCGTTGTGCTGTTTGACGAATTCCCCTGGATACATACTGCCAAATCAGGATTCCTAACTGCCTTCGGCCACTGGTGGAACACCTGGGCGTCCCGCCAGCCTCAACTGAAAGTGGTGATCTGCGGTTCGGCAGCGTCATGGATGATCGAAAATATCCTCCATAATAAAGGTGGCCTGCACAATCGGGTGAGCCGGACTATTCAGCTATTACCCTTTAGCTTGAAAGAGTCTGAAGATTACCTGATCAGCCGGGGCCTGAAATTGGACCATTACCAAATTTTACAGCTCTATATGGCTATGGGTGGTATCCCCCAATATTTAAAACAGGTAGATAAAGGACAGAGTGCCCACCAGGTCATCGATAAGCTTTTCTTTGAAAAGAATGGGATGCTAAAGACGGAATTCAATGTTCTCTACCGCTCCCTGTTCGACAACGCCAGTCACCACGAGGCCATCGTCCGGGAACTTGCTAAAAAAGCGAGAGGCCTGAGCCGTGCCGAAGTTATCGAAGCCTGCGGGCTCACCACCGGCGGCACTACCACCCGCTTATTTGAAGAACTGGAGCAGTCCGGTTTCATCACACTATACATTCCTTTTGAAAAAACTTCCCGGGACGGTATCTATAAACTCTCAGACGAATACTCACTATTCTACCTGAAGTTCATCGATCGCGCCCGCGCTACGGGGGCCGGCACCTGGCATAAAATTGCGGAAGGCCAGTCCTATAATAGCTGGAGCGGCTATGCCTTCGAAGCCATTTGTCAAAAACATATACAACAAATCAAGAAGGCGCTCGGTATCGCAGCCGTGTACACCGAAGCCTCGGGCTGGCGATATACACCGAAAAAAGGAGAAACGGGAGCACAGATCGATCTGCTGCTGGACCGGGCTGATCACAGCATCAATGTATGTGAAATGAAATTTGCAAATGGAGAATTTACCATTGACAAAAAATATGCGAATGAACTGGACAGCAAGGTGAAGGTTTTCCAGGCACAAACCAAAACGAGGAAGACGATCTTCCCTACGATGATCACGACCTATGGAACGAAGCAGAATATTTATTATACCGGGCGGATCGTGTCGGAAGTAAAAATGGAGGACCTGTTCAAATGACCGCACTGAACTGGAACATATTCAAAGCGAAGTACTAAAAGCCATATAATAGCAACAAAGAGAAAATGTCGTCACTTTCCGATACAAAACTTCGAGAAAATATAATCCAACTGATCATCATTAGTCACTTCCCCAGTGATCTCACCTAAATATTGCAAACAACGGCGTATATCAAGCGCTAATAGATCACCCGGCAACCGGCTATCCAATCCATCCATAATATCCTGTAAAGAACTGTTTACCTGTTGCAATGCATGATAATGTCGGGCATTGGTAACAACCGCATTTTCTGATTGCACTTTATCCTGCAACACCAAATCCACCATCCGCTCTTTCAATACTTCCATGTGCAACTGATTTTGTGCAGAGATGAATATAACACCATTACAAGTTGAGAACTTTTTCCTGATAGCCTCTTCATCCACCATATCAGCTTTATTGCCTACCAGTAAAAACTTAAGTTGCTGGTGCTGCATTTCAATAGTAACAGCTTCCACATCAGCAGAAAACATTTCATTGACATCAAACAAATAAAGAACAATGTCCGCCTGTTTCATTTTCTGCAGGCTCTTTTCAATACCTACAGTTTCGATCACGTCATGCGAATGATCACGGATACCAGCAGTATCGATCAACCGGAATAATATACCATCAATATTGATCACCTCTTCAATGGTATCTCTCGTAGTACCCGGAATGTCACTTACAATAGCGCGGTCTTCATTTAGAAATGCATTCAGCAGTGTCGACTTACCAGCATTTGGCCTGCCAATTATGGCCACGCTGACTCCATTCTTGATCACATTACCCAAACGAAAAGAATGAAGCAGCTTTTCTGTTTGAACCTTTATATTTTTTACCAGCTTCTCCAACTCTGTACGGTCAGCAAATTCTACGTCCTCCTGTGAGAAATCAAGTTCCAGTTCAATAAGTGCTGAGAATTTTATAAGCTGCTCCCTGAGTTCACTTAACACTTTTGAAAAACCGCCCCTGATATTGTTCAAAGCGGTTTTGCGCGAAGCCTCCGTATTGCTGGCAATCAGGTCAGCAACAGCCTCTGCCTGGGTAAGATCTAACCTTCCATTTAAAAAAGCCCTTTGCGTAAATTCTCCTGGCTTTGCCAGGCGTGCACCCCGCTCTATGCAGACATCGATAATGCGTTGCTGAATATAGGGAGAACCATGACAGCTTAATTCAATTACATCTTCACCGGTATAAGAGCGAGGTCCCTTAAATAACGATACCACAACTTCATCCAGCACCTCAGTTTTATCCTTTAAAAAACCAACATGAATAGTATGTGACTTTTGCTGGTGCAGATCTTTATGGAAAAGACTGTTTACGATGCCTATCGCCTGCTTGCCGCTTAAGCGTATAACACCAATAGCACCAACCCCTGGTGGCGTTGCCAGGGCTACAATAGTATCATCCCAACCGGTTAATCTTAAACTCATGGTGCCCAAAATTAGAGAAAAAAAAATCCCGCCATTTGGCGGGATCTGTATAGGATGTTCTGAATTTATTTACTCTTCAGCTACTACGAACGTGATCGGCTGCTTGCGGTAAGCGTTTACGTTACGTCCGTTTTGAATAGCCGGAGTCCACTTGGGACCTCTTTTGATCGCGCGGATGGCTTCTTCCTCCATGCCGTAACCATGGTTGGTTAATGCTTTCACATCGCTGATACTACCAGATTTGTCCACAATGAACTGAACAATCACAGTATATGATCCGGGAGGCGCTCCGTTATCAATTGGCGCATTGCTGTTCAGGTTTCTTTGCAGGTAGCGGGACCAGGCACTCAAACCACCAGGGAATGAAGCCTCCACTTCTACTTTTTCAAAAACCTTATTTTCATCTTCTACTTTAGGAGCTTCCACCACTTGTTTACCTTCATCCACTACAGGAGGAGCAGCAATACCAAGGTCTTTGATACCTTCCTGGCTAACTACGTCGATCTTAGTGTCTTCCAGCTTTTCAACCGGTGGCGGAACATCTTCTTTTTTCACCTCTTCATCTTTTACGATTTTGGGAGGTGTAAACTTGGTCATCTCCACTTTGGGAGGCTCCTGCTTTGGCGGAGGTGGTGGTGGAGGAGGTTCATTTTTCTTCTCCTCCTCCTGGTCGATTTTCTCGAGCACTACTTCTTTTACTTCAATTGTAGCCTTCTTATCACTTACCAGTGATTGGGATATAAAGAAGTAAATGAACAGAAGCGCAGCAATACCAGCAGTGATCGCCAAAGCAAGCCATATACGCTTGTTGTACGTCTTTCTTAAGTGATAAGCTCCATACTCTTTGTTCCTGCCTTCAAAGACAAGATCAAGTATATCGGCGCTTAAAATTTTGTTTGCTTCCATGTTTGAAATTTATTGTTTAGATGCAACAGTTCTTTTTTTTCACAAATTTTCCTCTTGCTTATTTTCCTCCTGATGCACCTTCAGTGGCTTTAACTAACTGACTTTCCGGTTCTGAAATATCAACCAAGGCAAAGCGTTTTACTTCGTTAATGGTCATCTCATCAAGAATGTCCACAGTGTTCTTATAAGTAGCCTCTGGAGTGGGCTTTATAACAACAACCATGTCATCATCGGAAGTAGTTCTTTTCTTATTGATAATTACCTGACGGATACCTTTTGCAGGATCAAAAGATGTTGTCTTGAAATTGGAACCATCGGGAGCCAACTGACCTTCATAGTAAAAAACATTATCGTTTTTACCCAGCATGATCGTTAAGGCACCTGATTCTTTAGCCTTTTGCAGCTCTTCATCCTTCTCCGTATCCTTGGGCATGAACAGGTCCATAGACGTTGGCGAACTCATCGTTGATGTAAAAATGAAAAACGTAATGAGCAGAAAGCCAAGGTCCACCATCGGTGTCATGTCTACTCGGGTAGAAAGCCTTTTCTGCTTTTTGACGCCAGGGCCCTTCTTATGGCCACTATCGCCACCACCAGTATCTAATGAAGCCATAACTTACTTTTTTGTATTAATAATATTATTTACAGTTTAAAAGAAGAGACTTACTGAATCTTATGCCTTGTTTTATACAAGGCGCTTCCAACTGGCGCTTCTTCTGGAGAGGTCACTAGCTGAAACTTGTTAATATTATTCTTCTTAAATGCGTCCAGCACGTTTTTGAAATCGGGATATAAGGCTGCATTATCGCCTTTGATCAGGTAATTGAGTTTTCTACCCGACATGGCAGTAATACCATCACGTATCCAGATTTGTAATTGGTTATCGGCAGAATCGCGAACCGGAATTCCGGGTTGGTCAACATTTTTGTGATTTTCGACAGGCTGGGATAATAAACCTTTTAATTGATTAAAAGGTACACCAACCGATACGGTCCTCACAAAGTTGTTCATTTCGGCTTCCGTTAAGCCAAGGTTACGCGTTGTGTTCAGGTTCCTGATCACACTCAACTTAGCCTCAGGATCGTTTTCTGCAAGCATCGTAAAGAATACTCTTCCTTTTGCATCCAACTCTACGAGGATCGCATCATTTGCTGGCAATTCCTTCGTAGAAACTGAATTAGGAGTGGTAATCTGCACGGGTTCCGGCGGCTTCATCTTTGTCGCCATAATGAAAAAGGACAGGATCAAAAATGCTATGTCCACAAAGGGGGTCATATCATTCTCTGTACTTTTTCGAGGAATTTTTACACTCGGCATGATTTAAAATTTTGTATTGAGATGCATTAGTTTCAAAAATCCATAAACTTTTTCCTTATTTGTACAAGGAAGCAAAGGATTGGGTGAGGGTGAAACCAGACTCATCAATACCATAAGTGATCGAATCGATTTTAGTAGTAAACACGTTGTACATGATCAGGGCAACGGAAGAAGTACCAATCCCTAATGCCGTGTTATACAGGGCCTCAGAAATCCCTACCGCCAGGTTGGTCGCAGCACCGGCACCACCTTCTTCACCCAAAGCCGCAAATGAGCGGATCATCCCCATTACCGTACCCAACAGGGCTACCAGGGTACCCAGAGACACAATAGTAGACAGGAATACCAGGTTCTTCTGCAGCATAGGCAGCTCCAGGGCCGTGGCTTCTTCCACTTCTTTTTGGATGGCCAGCACCTTTTGTTCGGTATCCAGCTCATTGTTGTCGATCATTTCACGATAGCGACGAAGACCGGCTTTCATCACATTGGCTACAGAACCCCTTTGACGGTCGCACTCAGCCAGGGCAGCATCCACATTCCGGTTGGCCAGGTGGTATTGTACTTTACGGATAAAATCAGCAATGGAACCCTTACCCAAAGCTTTCATGATGGTCATCAAACGCTCAATGGAAAAGGTGATCACCATCAAAAACAAACCAATCAATAAAGGCACGATGATACCGCCTTCATAGATGCGGTTAAAGGCATTTTTAGGACCAAGATGGTGGGGCCAGAAACCGCCTTCCGGATCGGGTTGTTTAAAGCCTTCGGGATTGCCCATCATAAATCTCCAAATACAATAACCGGCTACAATACAAATAACGGGAGCTAGCCAGGAAATGATATTGCTGCTCTTCTTTGCCTGCACGCTTGTAGCCTTCACTGTTGTCTTCGTTGCAGTCGGTTTTGACTCTGCCATTTTCTTTGATTTTTAAGTTTTGAAATAAAATTTTAGATAGTAAATAATTTAGGGTCACAATTCTAAGGAAAAAATGTGTGAATTAGCACAGTATTCCCAGTTTTTTTCACTGTTTTATGGCCTTAAACAAAAAAAATTGACGAAAGATGATTAAATATAGCTGTCTTATTGATTTTTAATAGACTATCATTAGAATTCTATTCATACCGCAAAGCTTCAATCGGGTTTAATTTACCTGCCTTTACGGCCGGATACAAACCTGCAAGCAACCCAACTACACTGCAAATGACAATTCCATAAAATACCCAGTCCCATGGTACTACAAAACCTGTTTGTAATACTATAGAAAATAAGTTCCCAACTACTATGCCTAATACAATGCCTAGTACTGCGCCAAAGAAGCTGATCAGTACGGCTTCCAGCAGGAACTGAAGACGTATATTCCTGCTTTTACCTCCGATAGCTTTAGCAAGCCCTACTTCCTTTGTGCGTTCCGTTACAGCAACAAGCATTATATTCATTAATCCGATAGCTGCTCCAATTAATGTGATCAAGCCTATAACTGTTGCTGAGACTGTTAAAAAGCCGAGACTCTTCATAGCCTTTTCTGCTACACTGTCGCTCCTGTCTATAACAAAGTTACTCTCTTCCGTTGTACTCAATTTCCTTATGGCACGAAACAACCCTTCAGCCTCTCCCATTGCGTTTTCTACCTGGTTAATATCGTTAGCCATTACACCTAATACATAGGAATTGGTATTTCCAAAGTTCTTTTTAATATTTTTATGACTGGCAATGACCACATTATCACGACTAAACCCAAACGTAGAACCCCGGCTGGATAAAACGCCTATGACCCGGTATTGAATGCCATTGACACGCACTACCTGGTTGGTCGCTTTCAGGGGGCCGGCTTTAAATAATTTTTTAGCAACATCGTTACCCAGCAGGCAATAATTTCTTCCTGATTGCATATCCTGCCTGTTAAAGTTGCGCCCCGCTGCTAACTCAAACCCGTTTAACGCTAAATAATTTTCGTCTGCGCCAAATAAAAATACGTTGGGACTTGTTTTAACGGATCCTTTATTTACAATTGCATTCCTGGATGCAAGTACAGAAATGCCAACAGTTGCAGGAAAATCGTACCTGCTGGCAAACCATATAGCTTCATCATCTGTAATGCGCTTATCCAGGTTTGATTTTTTCTCTCTTTTTGCACCCTTCTTCGACAATTTCACTTCATTATTGTTATTGCCAAAATGGATATTGCGCTCTTTATATCGTATAGTGAAGCCCGTTGCCCCCATGGAAGAGAAACTTTCTGTAAGCTTTTGATTCATAGCCTTTATGGCAGTAATGATACCTACCAATGCCATGATGCCGAATGCTATGATGGACACTGTAATTCCGCTCCGCAGTTTATTGCCGCGTAAGGTGCGAAAAGAAATGGATAGTATGTCAGCTATTTTCATGCAAAAAGGTTTCCTAAATTATGGAAACCTTTTTAAGTTTTATTTTTTTCCTGTTTTTTTAGATCATACTGAGCATTAAAAGTACAGCCAATAGGTCAGCAGGTTCGGAAATACACCCAATACGATTGTCAGTACAGCCAGGGACACCAAGGTATATTTATAACCTTGGCTTATCTCAATCGATTGCTCTATGCCATCCTTAAAATACATGGCCTGTATCAAACGGAAATAATAATAAACGCTAACAGCCGCCATTAATACGGCAAAGATCACCAGCCATAAGCTTCCGGCGGCAATAGTGGCCCTCAGCATATAGAACTTCGAAAGGAAACCTGCGGTCAATGGAATACCGGCTAAGGACAATAGAAAGATCACTAATGAAGCAGCAATTACCGGTTGATGCTTGGCAAACCCGTTAAAACCATCAAAAGTGTAATCTTTCATTTTTATGAGTACCGAAAATATGCCAATGGTTGCTAATGAATAGGCTGCTGCATAAAGCAACAATCCCTCTTTGGCGTCAGCATTTAATGAATAGATGGAAAGCATCATAAACCCAGCCTGTGCAATACTGGAATACGCTAGCATTCTTTTCACACTTTGCTGAAACACAGCAGTTATATTACCAATAAATAAAGTAGCCGCTGTTATAATGGCAACTACTAATTTCCATTCTGCTCTCACATCTCCAAAAGCTTCATCAAACAACCGCATAAATGCGATAAAACCTGCAGCTTTCACAACCGTGGCCATGAAAGATGTAAATACGGTAGGTGCACCATCATATACATCGGGTGTCCAGAAATGAAAGGGAGCTGCAGATACTTTAAAAGAAAGAGCAAACAACAGCATCAGGATACCACTGATCAAAAGTACAGACACCTGACCACTGGAAATTTGCATCAAGCCCAAGCTAAAAGTACCAGT
The DNA here is from genome assembly GCA_966674115.1 of uncultured Chitinophagaceae bacterium. Taxonomy (GTDB): domain Bacteria; phylum Bacteroidota; class Bacteroidia; order Chitinophagales; family Chitinophagaceae; genus Flavisolibacter. The sequence continues at coordinate 5,844 of CBKWHA010000128.1, read as the reverse complement.
GGCACCATAAATCAATGCAATGCCCATCAGCATCAGGCCAGTGGAGAATGAACCCATTAAAAAGTATTTCAAGGCTGCTTCAGTGCTCTTCAGGCTGCGTTTATCAGAGCCTGTTAATATATATAATGGTATGGAAAGAATTTCTATTCCCAGGAAAAACAGCAACAGCGAACTGAATGATGCAGAAATAACAACCCCGCTTAAAATGAAGAATATAAGTGCGAAATAATCACTGTAATTAACCCCTACCTTTTCCATATCTTTTGAGGAGAGCAGGAAGAAAACCAGCGTAGAAAGGTTAGCAATAAGGGAGAATAAAAGCGCAAAACGGTCAAAGGTCAACATGCCTTTTGTATCTATATCAAAGAAAGCCACGCCCCTCATCTCAAGGATATTTGCTATCGTTACAACTACCAACAAAATAATAGCGAGGCTACGCACAGCACTTTTTTGTTTCAGCATAAACCCGCTGAACATCATGACAACAGCGCTAACAGCCGATAGAATTAATGCATTCATAATTACTTAAGTAAATGAGCAACGTTTGCTTCTTTTAAAATTGTTTCTACAAAACCATCAGTAAGGTTTAGCAGCGGCTGAGGATAGATACCAAAAACCAGAATCAATAAAACAATGGCCCCTAATGAAAACTTTTCGTTCAGGGCAATATCATGAGCTTTTTCAGTAATTGTACTCGTATTGCCATAAAATACTTTCTGGATCATATTAAGTGTGTAAACAGCCGCCAGTATAATACTGATACCTGCTAATACAGTAAATACAATATTGTATTTGGTTACTGTAGAACTGAATATACCGCTGAACATCATGAACTCTCCAACAAACGCATTGGTAAGAGGCAATGAAATATTTGCCAGGGCCACAACTACTAATAAAATAGCCAATGCAGGAGCCTTTTGGGCGATGCCGCCCAATTCTGACAGTTTCCTCGTTCCGAACTGGCGCTCAATCAGTTCCACCACGATCCACAAGCCTAATATGTTGATACCGTGGTTAAACATCTGCATCATGACGCCCTGCCAGCCACTTTCTGTTTCGGCAAAAATTGTGGCAGCCATTAAACCAATGTGCGCTATAGAAGAATAAGCGATCAGGCGTTTCAGGTCATCCTGCCGGATAGCAATAATGGAGGCATAAAGTATTCCAATCACAGCCAGGCTCATCACGGTATCACCCCATTGATAGGCTGCTACAGGTAAAACAGGCACCACCCAGCGGATAATTCCAAATACTCCCATTTTTACCATAATGGCACTTAACACCATGGTAGTTGCAGTTGGAGATTGCTCGTACGTATCAGGCTGCCAGGTGTGAAAAGGGAAAATGGGCATTTTAATAGCAAATGCTACAAACATCAACCAGAATACAAATAATTGTTCTTTTACCGGCAAATCCATGCTGTAGAACGACTCAATTGAGAAAGAGCGGTCTGGAGTTTGAAAATACAGGTAAAGTAAGCCAATCAGCATCAATACCGACCCTGTGAAGGTGTAAATGAAAAATTTGAATGTAACCGGTATTCTTTTTTCGCCGCCCCATTGAGAACAAAGAAAATAAACCGGTATGAGTGCCAATTCCCAGAAAAAGTAGAAAACTAAGGCATCCATGGATGTAAATACACCCATTAATCCTGCCTGTGTCAACAGCATTAACGCGTAAAAATTATGAGCTCTTCTGTAACCGGTTTTCCAGGTTGCAATGAAGATCAGGGGATATGATACCGCTGTCAATAAGCACAGAAGCTGTGACATTCCATCAAGCTCAATGGCAAATCTGCTTCCCAGGCTACCCATCCATCCGCTAGAAAATCGCAGGCTTTCTGAAGTCTCTGGCAAAGCCAATCCAATCAGAGATACTGCCAGCGTTGCTATAGATATAAGCAAAGACCAGCTTTTGGCCGCTCCGCCTTCTTTTAATGAAAAAGAAACCAATCCGCCAATTAATGGAATTAATATCAGTAATAAAACAACCATAGAAAAATTCGATTTACGAAGTACGATTTAGGATTTAGAAAATCTCCTTCGCTTTTATTGTAAATAACGCTCTAATCACTTATTGCTCATTTTTCAATCACAATATCCCTAAATCTCAAAATCAGCAATTCTTCCAATCCTCATAATCTTGGTTCAGTTTATTTCTTCAGGAAAAACTCCAGCACAAAAAACACAAGCATACTCAGCACCATCAGCAACACATAATTGCCTACCTGCCCGCTTTGCAGCCAGCGCATTTGCCGGCCTCCATAGGTAACCAGTTTTCCCACACCGTTTACTATAGCATCTATACCAAACCGTTCAAAATAAGTGTTGGCTATACCTCCTAGTTTATGAACAGGCTTCACTACAATAGCATCATATAACTCATCTACATACCATTTGTTGGCAAGCACTTTTCCAAAAGCTGTAGGTCTTTCTTCCTTATATGTCTTATAACGCAGCCACGCTATTAATATCGCAATGATAGCAATGCCCGTGGTTAACGCCATCAGCATCATTTCTGTTGAATGTTCAATGTGATGAACCGCAGTAGGTACCACAGGCGAAAGGAATGCAGTCAGCTTTTCTCCTCCGTGTGCAAATACTTCTGGCACACCAACAAACCCACCTATGATTGAAAGCACAGCTAATACGATCAATGGGACGGTCATTGCTGCAGGGCTTTCATGCACATGATGCCGCTGTTCTTCATCCCCGCGAAAACCACCATGAAAGGTGATAAACAGGAGACGGAACATATAAAAAGCAGTTAAAGCAGCAGTAATTAATCCAATAATATATAGGAACCTATTATGCTCAAAAGCACTCAATAAAATGGCATCTTTTGAAAAGAATCCGGAAAAAGGAGGTATACCGGCAATAGCAATACAACCAACCAGGAATGTCCAATAGGTGATCTTCAGCTTGTTTTTCAAACCACCCATAAAGCGGATATCCTGTTCACCGCTCATGGCATGGATCACACTTCCGGAGCCAAGGAACAGTAAAGCTTTAAAGAAAGCATGTGTCATCACATGGAAAACGGCTGCTACATATGCTCCCGTTCCTAATGCCAGGAACATATATCCTAATTGGCTGACTGTAGAATAAGCCAAAACCTTTTTAATATCATTTTGTCTCAAGGCAATGGTTGCGGCAAATAAAGCAGTAGCGGCTCCAATAATGGCTACAATATTTTGAGTCAGTGGTGCTGCAGTATACAAAACGTTGCTACGGGCAATCATGTAAATACCTGCAGTAACCATGGTCGCTGCATGGATCAAAGCAGAAACAGGTGTCGGACCGGCCATAGCATCGGGCAACCAGGTATATAAGGGAATCTGGGCACTCTTACCTGTAGCGCCTACAAATAAAAGCAACGTAATGCCGATAAGATCAGTTGATGATAGCGCACCAACATTGGCAAAAACTTCTGTATAATTGGCTGTGCCCAACTTTGAAAGCAGCCAGAACACCGCCAGTAAAAAGCCCAGATCACCAATGCGATTCATGATAAAGGCTTTGTTCGCTGCTTTGTTATAGTTAGTATTCTTAAACCAGTATCCAATAAGCAGGTAAGAACATAATCCAACGCCCTCCCAACCAATGAACATGATCACATAATTAGCACCCATCACCAGCAGTAGCATGGAAAACACGAAGAGGTTGAGATAAGAAAAATATCTTCCGAAATGTTCTCTCTTTTCTTCGTGCATGTAGGAGGTAGAATACACATGTATAAGAAAGCCAACCCCGGTAATGATCAGCAGGAACAAAGTGGATAGTTGATCAATTTGAAAGGCAAAGGGAATTGTAAAGGAGCTTGTTTTAATGAAGTCAAAATAATGAATAGGCGTTGTTGAATAACTCCCATTTACAAAGATCATCAGGCTGATAATGAAGGAAGCCAGGACGGTCCCGCTACCAATAATTCCAATCAGGCCTTTTGATAAGAGTTTTCTTCCTAGGCCATTGATCAAAAAGCCAAGGAATGGTAGCAGTGGAATTAATGCAATCAATTTATTCATATTCCCAATCCGCCTGAAGCGGAGAGTTTATAAACACTCTTCAATCCGGAAAGTGTTCTTGTTAAACAAACTTATTTTTAATATCTGATCTTTTATATTCCTCTTCAGACCGGCTTAATGCTTCAGCCTGTTCAGGAAATTAACGTCAATTGAATGTGTATTGCGAAACATCATAACAATTATGGCAAGGCCTACACTTACCTCGGCTGCCGCCACAACCATGATGAAGAATACAAACAATTGACCGTCACTTCCAGCCAACGGATCCTTTGCAGCATTGGCTAAATGATGCATTTTAGAAAATGACACCAGTAAAAGGTTAACCGCATTCAACATCAGCTCAATACACATGAATATGATAATGGTATTCCGGCGGGTCAAAACCCCCACAATGCCAATCACAAAAAGTGCGATCGAAAGAAATATATAATATTTTATATCCATAATAACCAACCATTATCCCTGCTTCAAAGGCACGTTGCCATTTTCAACACCTCTGAAAACAGGTTGCAGTTTAAATATTTAAAGAACATACTATCAACTCAACTCACTCTCCACACCCCATAACCCAAACCTCACAACCCGTAACCCCTCCCCATTACTAATCACTCATTACTCATTACTCATTACTCATCACTCATCCCCCTACTCCCTCTTCCCTATCACCACAGCCCCAACCATGGCACTTAAAAACAGGATACTACTGATTTCAAAAGGCACTACATATTGATTGAACAATACCTTCCCAAGGTTTTGTATCAGCCCTATTTCTCCGGAAGTAAGGTCTGCCATATGGGTTTCTGTCTTGCGCAACGCTGCTATCAATACCAGAAGCAGGCAGCCCCCGGCTACAGCCCCCGCCAGCTTGAGCCATTTGCTTTTCTGCGGTTCGGTATCCTTGTTGAGATTCATCAGCATGATCACAAACAGGAACAACACCATGATAGCACCGGCATAAACAATGATGTTCACAATGGCCAGGAATTGTGCATTTAATAAAATATAATGACCCGAAATGCAGAAAAAAGTAATGATCAGCCATAAAACGCTGTAAACCGGGTTTTTACTGCTGATCACCATCAGGGCACTGAAAAGTGCGACTATAGAAAGAATCCAGAATAGTATTTGCGTGATGCTCATTATGCGGTTAGTTCTTTTATTTAATGTCCTTGCCAATGGTTCCCTTCGCCTTGGCGTATTCTTCAGGCTGTGTCACAGGGTTAGGAATCAGCAGATCTTCTTTTTTATAAATAAACCCTTCCCTTCCATAGTTTGCAGGCGTAAAGGTTTGCGTTAAGTAAATGGCGTCTTTTGGACAGGCTTCCTCACAAAGGCCGCAAAAGATACAGCGCAGCATATTGATCTCATACTTGGCCGCATATTTTTCTTCCCTGTACAGATGCTCTTCTCCAGGCTGGCGCTCTGCAGCTTCCATGGTAATAGCTTCTGCAGGGCAGGCTACAGCGCACAACCCGCAGGCAGTGCAGCGTTCGCGGCCTTCTTCATCACGATTTAATATTTGTACCCCCCTGAAAACGGCCGAGAATGGGCGCTTTTGTTCAGGGTAATTGATCGTTGGTTTCTTTTTAAACAGGTGGCTGAATGTAATGCCCATACCTTTAATGATTGAAGGCAGGTACATTTTCTCCCAGGCCGTCATTGGCCTGCGATCAACCTGTTTTACTCTATTTGTTAATGATTGCATATAATTACAGCTTTAGCTATTTGCCGTTGCTGTCGGTTTTGATTATAAGGTTCGCAAAATTATATTGTTTCCCGTATTGGCCAATTTTATTACTCATCAGAAAAGTCAGCCTGGA
>CBKWHA010000127.1:0-15014 GCA_966674115.1 uncultured Chitinophagaceae bacterium | reverse complement strand
CATAAAGCAGGCAATATCATAAGAATGTATGTTGTCCCTTACCTGTTTTCCTTTATATCCGTATACAAAATACTTTTTTTCTTCGATATTACATTTTGCTAAATAACTCAAAAAACCGTGTAGTTCCACACCGCTGTGATTTGGCCCCGTTAAGCATCCGCCCCGCAGGCAACATGTAGGCATATTAAAATAGCGTCCATACTCCTGTACCATTACATCTGCCGCAATTTTCGATGCACCAAACAATGAATGCTTAGATTGATCAATAGTAAATGTTTCAGGGATGCCTTTCTGGTATGTGTCATCGTCATAATCCCACCGGGTATCACATTCTTTCAATTTAATTCTATTGGGTGCGTCCCCATAAACTTTGTTGGTACTCATGTAAATAAATGGAGCATCAGGAGCATTTTGCCTGGTTGCTTCCAACAGGTTTAAAGTACCTACTGCATTTGTATCAAAATCATCAAAAGGTATGGCCGCCGCTCTATCATGGCTGGGCTGAGCTGCAGTATGCACAATTGCATCAGGTTTTATTTCACGGATCAAGTCAATGATCCCTGTTCTGTTTCTTATGTCCAGTTCATGATGATGAAAATTTTTCAAAGCTGTCTGCAAACGCCTTTGATTCCATCTTGTATCTCCCTGGGGTCCAAAGAAATAAGCCCGTTGATTATTATCAACGCCATGAATTTCATAACCTTTGGCTTCGAAGTGCATGCAAACTTCAGAACCTACCAGGCCGGAAGAACCGGTTACTAAAATTTTTTTCATAACTGTAATAACTAGTTAAAGATGATAGAAGGAATTTAGCTTCTCCGTAATTTAACCTTAGGATAGTAGTTCTTTTTGATAGATAATTGAAGCCAAAGCCGGAATAAAACATCCCAATATCCCCCTCCGACTTTCAACAACTTAAAGGAAGATATGCCCATATCTGGTGACCGGTTGATCCAGGATATAGGCACTTCTTTTACTTTGTACCCCATCAACAACGGAAGGAATCCCGTTTCCGCATTGATAGCGAAACCAGGCTGTGTCAATTCAAGTTTTTCTATTACTTCCCTGCGCATTAACTTAAGGTTATTGGTCAGATCCCTGAAGTTTCCAAAAAACAACATCCTTGCTAAAAAGTGAAATGCCCTGTTGGCAACAATCTTTTGAAATGGATAGTTGAGTAAAACGCTATGCCTGGAAAAACGGCTTCCTACCACAACGTCATACCCTTTTGCTGCGGCATCAAACAGATCGCGGATTTCTGGCAACAAGTGTTGAAAATCGCAATCCATTGACAATATGTATTGGCCACTGGCTACTTTATAGCCATCCATAATTGCCCTGCCAACCCCATTAGGAGGCGTACGAAAAACAGGATTGATGATGCTATATTTCTCCGCCAGCCTGGTAATTACCTCACGTGTGTTGTCCTGGCTATTATCATCAACAAGAATAATTTCATGGATATATTCACCATATATGTTCATCAATGATGTCACTAATGGCTCTACATTCATTTCTTCGTTGTGACAGGGTACTACTACGGACACTTTACCTTTTAATTGTTCTTGATAACATAAAGAGATTTGAGGCAAAGGCAAATTCTTGGGAGGTTTTTGAGCGTGGATCAGAATGGATCCGGCCAGTGTACGGATAAAAGGCAGGTTCTCAAGCAGAATAGAAAGATTTCTAAGCAACCATACGCCCTTAGGAGTTAGTGGGGCATACACAAAGTCGTTAAATACAGCAAAAACTTTTATAAAGCCTAACTGAGATAAAAGTTCATACAATTGAGAACGGTTGACCAATTGTCTTTGGTCCGGACTTCCAAAAAGTTTCTGAATAAACCTGTTGGCTTGCAGCATGATATTCCAGGGATTGCTTTCATAAAGAATGATTTGCCCACCCGGCGCCAGCAGATCGTAAATATTCTGTAATATCCAGGAACAGTTGGACTTATCCAAAATATCCATTGCAATGATGTAATCAAAAGTCCTTCCTTTTAATTGTCCGGGAAAAGAAGTAAGGTTCAGGAATTCAACGGAAGCATTTTGTTTTTCTATCCCGGTAACCTCCTCTTGAAATGTAGCTGCAGTAATAGAATTTTCTCCATGGGATATTTTAGAAAGCTGCTCTGTAAAAAGTCCTTTTCCACAACCTAATTCCAATATAGATTGCCCGGGTAAAAGGTGTACTAAATGGCGGAATGTTTGTGCCCGCCACAGCAATCTGTCCTTTACGATCGGATCGCGTTTTTGCCAATACTGATCCCTATATTGTTCACGGCGTAAAAGCACGTTGATCCCTTCAACTTTTTCCTTTTTTGCTGACATAAACAATGGTATTAGAAAATTAACTGTTGATACATTGATACTATTTTCTTACTTTTTACATTAAGAACCTTTAACCAATGAAGTCAAAAACTCCTGCAGTAAAAATCTATTCGAATACTAGTTACTCCTTATCTCATTCTGTTTTGTCAAAGGGACCGGAGATTGTTGTGTGGGGTACCTGGGTGATTATGCTGTTAGCTGCTATTTTATGTATCATTCTTTATGGCCGAAATATTCCCCTGGCTGAAGACTGGCTTATGGTTAAGCCGCTTACAGGAAATGAACCAAATTTTGGCTCATGGCTTTGGCAACAAAATAATGAACATCGTATTCCTTTACCTAAGTTAATTTACTTGTTTTTTTTAAAAATTGCAAATGGTGATTTTCGTTCCGGGATGGTTCTGAATGTTCTATCACTTGGATTACTAAGTGCTTTTCTTATCAAAGCCTTCCAATACATCCGCGGAGGCAAAACCAATTATACAGATACTTTTTTTCCAATTGCATTTCTTCATATCGGAAATTGGCCCAATCTGTTTTGGAGTTGGCAATTCACATTTGTTTTTCCTACCCTATTAACGTGTTTTTTCATTGTAATGATTACTCAGTATACAATCCTGCTTAATTTACGTTTAGCTGTAATAGCGTCTATTTGTTTGATCGCATTGCCTTTGTGTGGCGCTAACGGGTTGATCTATCTATTGCCTGCCTTACCCTGGCTGGCTTATGAGGGCTTCTTACATTTCCGGAGTAAAGAAGCAGGAGCAAATCGAAAGATCGGCTTGCTTTTATTTACCGCCATTGGAATAACACTATTGATCGTAGGCACCTATTTTATTGGCTATATACGTCCCTACTGGAATCCACCCAGCCCTAATATGACAGCTACCTTAATAACAGGCGCAAAGTTTATGGCAATGGCTTTTGGTCCAGGTGTCATTATTTCCTGGAAGATATCCGTTGCTGCCATACTCATACTGGTAATAGCTACAACGCTATTGCTGCTCTTTGCCGTAATTAAATCAAAGGGCAGAGAATTTCAAAGAGCAATGGGTTTATTATTTTTCATGGGTGCCAGCCTGATCTTTGCTTTAGCTATTGGTTGGGGACGGGCAGCATTAGTACCAACTTTTGGTCTGCCCATACGTTATGTGTTACTTGCAATTCCAATCTTACTCATCTGCTATGGTAGCTGGGAACTTTACGGATTGCCTGTTCTAAGGAATTTTATTCAATGGTGTCTGTTCATCTCCATGCTTGTATTGCTTTTTGCAAATACCCGCGAAGGCTTTATATGGCGCAATTATTACGTTCATGGTGCAGATACTGTCATTCAGGATATAAGGAAAGGAATACCACGATCTGAACTTGTTGCGCGTCACCAACAATTCCTGCTGCATTGGAATAAAGAATTGCTTTCTACAAGTATGCAACAACTCAAAGATGCCGGCATGGGACCTTTTAAACATATGAAAAACGATTAAACTACGCCGGCTGAGCTACTCCTACAGATGAAATATAATTGGCCATTTCCTGTGCTTCCAATTCATTGGGAAGATGATGCTCAAACGGAACAGTTACAGGTTTACAAATAAAGGTTTGGGCAAATGGTTCTTTAAAATTGTACTCAATTTCAAATCCGGCAGTCTCTAAAAGCGATTTTATACAACTGGGTGTCATTCCCCAAAACCAATTACCGTAACCTTGGTTGGGCTCAAAACCATCCGTTATACCTACTTGTTTCAGTAAACCTAAAGACTTTAAATTCCATAGTTTCCGATCCTCTGGTTTTAGCATCGGGTAGTAAACAGCCGCATTAGGCAATCCTTTGATTTCGGGAATGGCAGAGGTACGGAGAATCAAAGTTTTATTACAGATCTTCCTTAAGGCAACTAATAAATCGAAAGGGCTGGGATGATGGTACAAAACGCCTGCACAGAGAACAACATCAACAACACCAATACGGGCAAGTGTATGAGCGTTGCCAACATCACCCAACACAAATTCAACTTTGGAATTGCGCTCCTTTTTTTTAAGTTCAAATTCTGGTGTAGGACCAAATACATCAACCCCCTTTACTAAAGTGGCTCCGTATTCTTCGGCTAAAAATGCATACTCCCCATTCACCCCCCACATGCATCCGATATCAGCAAAGCTTGCTCCTGGAAAAACAAAATTTTTGATAAACTCAGGTAATCGATTGTAACTCCCCACGCTTTCTCCCCGCCAAACTTTCCACTTACGCCAAAGAAGTGATCCATAGGTTGTCTTAAGGAACTTGACTTTTAGTTTGTACAGCATAATTAAGGGTTTTAATTATTATAAAATGGTGGTTAAACAGGATCCTCAACTTCAACTGTTGTTGTGGTAAGCTTTTGGTTTACGATATACTTTTCTTCCTTTTCAACTAATCGATGCTCAGGAAGGGAATACCGGTCGCTTCTTCCTAATTTTTTCACCCTCCTCCAGGATTTGAACAATGCCCATGGACCTGCCAGGTTGCCTGAAACTTCTAATAAGGACATAGAAAACGGATAGTTACTTCGCCCAATGAAACTCTTGAAGATTGTTCGCATGTGTATGATTGGCAACTCAAATAATATCCTTGTTAACCCTCTCCAGTCTTTATGTTCTAACCAGGTCTTTAAATGATAGGCTACATGGCCTTTACTATAATTATACAACTGACGGCGAAAGGCTTTCATATCCGTTCTGTGCTTATGCCACACATAAGCCTTGGGCTCGTATACTGCTGTATAGCCAAGTTTCAGCACCTTATAAAATATGTAAGTATCTTCACTGCATCCGGTTGGTGTTCCTGCTCCCAGCGATTCATCGATCATTCCTATCTCCGGATGAGCGAAGATGCTTGCCCGAAAAGCAGTATTGGCACAAGCGCCTATCTTCCAGGTTGGCACTGCACGCTTTTTGAAAGACTCAAACCATTTGCCATTAAATTCCTTTCTTTGAAAACCACGTCCCAGCCCTCCATATGCTTCAAAGAAATGCTGCGGTGTTGTTTCCAATTCCAGCGGGAGCACATTACCGGTTACAATCATTACGTCTGGCCTTGTAAATGGTGCTATTAAGCCTTCTACCCAATCCGGAGGAACCACTACATCATCGTCTGTACTGATAATGATTTCCCCTTTGCTGGCATTGATACCCGCATTACGTGCATAGGACAGGCCTTTCTTGGTTTCAGTTACCAAAACGACATTTTTGAATTCTGCAACTACAGAAGGTGTTAAACCTGACGACGGATTGTTGTCGACAACTATAATTTCTATTTTACGGGCTGATTCCTGTGTAACCAAACTCCTAAGACAACGACGTAGATCATCAGGACGGTCATAAGTGGCAATGACAACAGATACGATGACATGAGCTGGTATGTGACTGGAATAAGCTTCTTCCTTTACAGCATACCGGTTTTGAAGAGTTGCCATTGCCTGAGCTTCCTGAAAATACTCGTCTAAATTGCTGGGAGGATCTAGTAATTTAAAGCCCAGGTGTTTTACAATTTCTTCTTCAATATGAGTTGAACTTAAGTGGGTGTTTGGATTTAAAATATCGGCATGTCCTAAAGGAAACTCGTTCCAATGTACAAAAAGGCGCACTTTTGCATAATCGGCAATATCCTTGAGTGGTTGTAAGGGTTGACTAAGGTTGATGGATCGTATGGCTGTTCCCCCCTTTTTACTGCAGTATTTGTTTTTGCCATCAGGTTTAGGACCATCAATATCAATATCCCCGGAAGCACCAAATTGTTTGGCAATTATAGCAGCATTTTTACGGGCCTTTTTATATAGACCAATGCTTCTGAAGCAACCGCGTATTTCTGCTAAGATCAGATCAGCAGGAAAACCGGAGGCGCGAAAATAGTTAGCAATAAGCCGCTTTAAGATCCAATTGTATATCCACCATAACCAAAGTCTGAAAAATGAATATCGCTGGTCCGGAAAGGCATTGATGCTTCGGATGATGTAAGAAATCAGGCCTTTGCTATTATTAGCGAGTTGATACTTTAATTGCTCATATTCCCTGCGATGCCTGTGGCGAACAATAGCACCGGGTTCATAAACAAGCATATAACCTCCTTTTAATACCCGGAAAAGCATCTCCAGGTCACCTCCACCATTAGTAACCGTTCCAACATCAAGTGCAGGATCAAAATAACCTATCTTATCAAAGAGATCACGCTTAAAAGCCATATTGGCCCCTGTGCCAAATTGCCCGGTACCAACGAGCCCCCAGGGCACTTTGTGATGATGTACCTGGTGCCATTTACGCCTGAACCCTCTTCCAAAACCACCATACATCTCAAAGAATACCTGGGCCTCTGTTTCCAATTCGTAAGGGACTACCAATCCGGTAACCGCCATTACATCAGGATTGTCCACCATTAACACAGCTATTGCTTTCACCCATCCTGTATCTACAATAACATCATCATCTGTAAATGCAATGATCTCACCGGAGGCTTCTTTGATAGCCCTGTTCCTGGCCCAGTCGAGCCCGGGCCTTGGTTCATGTATGTAGTGGATTGCAGGATAGTTATTTTTTATTAAGGATTCTGTATTTTTTGTGCTTGGCGCATTATCAACCACTATAATTTCCAGATGCGGATAATCAAGCTTACAAAGAGCATCCAGACACAGGACCAGCTCATCTGTACGGTCCCGGGTACATACGGCAACTGTTACCAATGGCAGATCCCCTGTTGGCTCTGGTGGTTTTATATCGAGTAAATATTCAAGGCGTAGTTCTTTTGGCTTTATGGGTGAAGACAAACCATTCTGCAACAAGCGATTGATCAAAGCCTTACTGAGCTTTTCCAAAATTTCCTTGTTCAATGTACAGGCTTCTACCCGACCATCTGTTATAGGCGCATGTATATAACCAATGGGAGCGCCATGTAGGCGTACCAAGCCTTGCAGGCCAAGATAGTTTTCTAAACCTGTGATCGTTGCTATTGGCTCACTTAATTCTATATCTGATACTTTAATAGGGTAAAGCATACTTCAAGAAATATCAGTTTAACTCAATTCTAATTCCGGCAACAGTTTAGGATTTCAATTACGCTAACACTCCTTTTTCTCCTGGAAAACTCCAGTATATCCCCACACTGATCTAATATTGTAGGGCTGCAGCAGTGGTCCAAACTTTTTACTGATTTCTTTGTCCCGTTTTTTTGTCTTCCAATAGGAAAAAAGGCTGGTTAGCATTCCATAGAGTTCAATAAGGGAAAGTTTCCTTGGAATTTTAGTAGGATGGATTAGGTTTTTTAAGTTCCAATTGAACAGCCACTCAAATATAAAGAATTGTAGGATAGCAAAACGGCTTACTGTATTTTTTCTAAAGCAATCGATCAAATAACAACCAAAACTACAGCCATTATTAAAAATCTGCCTGTAAAGCGCAGCATTTTCTTTTCTATGATAATGCCATACCAGCATGGCCGGCTCATATACAAAATGATACCCACTGTTTACGAGACGATGAAACATTTCAATATCACCGGCTCCACGGCTCGGGGTACCCACGTCCAACGCCGTATCAAAACCTCCTGTTTTTAAAAAAACCTCGCGACGAAAAGCCATATTAGCACCGATGCCAAAGCTGCTGGCCCACAATAGCTGTTTTTCAGTCAAACCTTTTTTTCTTATATGCCTTCGAACAAAGCCATGCCCCATTCCGCCATAGCCTAATTCAAATATTTGTTGTGCCGTCGTATCCAATTCGGCCGGGGCAACATAACCGCTAGCGCCCATTACCTCTTTGTCAAGAAAAGTATGGGCAATAGCGTGTAACCAGTGAGCATCTACACAGGCATCGTCATCCGTAAAAGCAATGATATCATGTTGAGCCTCTGCTATGCCCCGGTTTCGAGCCCAATCGAGCCCGGGACGGTCTTCCCGCACATAATGAACGGGTAAATCAGCTACCAACCGCTGCGTATCATCATTGTCAGGAGCATTGTCTACAATAATAATTTCATAATTGGGATAAGGCAGCACTAAAAGCGCCTGCAGACAATGATATAATTGAGTTGTACGGTTGCGTGTACATACCACAATGCTGATACCTTCGCTTGTAGCAGAAGAATATTTGTTTTTATGAAAAGTTGCAGAAAAGGCATTCCTGAAAATAACGGAACCAAGTTGCTCCTTTAAGGCTTTGTGTATCTCCTCCACAGAAATACTGCCGCTCTTATTGCCTGAAAAAGTTAACCAGCCAACAGGTTGTTTTTGTATCCGGACCAATACACGGCAATGGTCATATCCTGCTTCGAAAGGAATTGACGTGATATTTTCTGATATTTCCAGCTCGAGTACCTGGGTGGACATGTAAATTGATTACTTACGTTTAAACTGTGCTAACCGTGCCCTTATTTATTATTTCATCCAGAGCAAACGATGCCATGAAAGCCTCCGGTAGCTCCATAGCTAAGATATATCGCAAATGATTTCCTTTCAATCGCTCAGCCCCCGGCTTAGCAGGAATGGTTCCAATTGTTTGCGTCCCGTACCGGAGTTTGATACAGTCAGGTCGTAATTGGTCCAGCAACTGTGCCACGGCCGTTAATCCTGTTTTAAGATCTATTTCCAATGGTTCATCTGGCGTTTTCAACTTAGGTATATTTCCAAAATAATCAGCAAGACCTTGTTTGTTGTGCAGTTCTTCCAACACGCCTCTTACATACCAATATCTATGAAGTTTGTGGTACAGGGTCTTCCACCTTCCCCTGAATTGTAATGGCTCCAAAACAAACATCAGCAACCTTAATCCAAAAGCAATAACATCTGTCATCCTCAGTAATGTAAACAAAAAGGCGTATCTGGTTTTCAATCTGCTATATAGCTTGGGAGGTGTTATGATGTTGGGATACATACGCCATAGCATAACGTCAGCTTTCCCTTCTTCCCTTTTTATTTTCAATGAATGATGGAGAGCAGTTTCAGTACTTCTTAAAAAACCACGGGCGTCCTTAGAAAAAACAAAATCTACGCCTGCCCTGATTAATCGTATGCCAAATTCATCATCTTCACGGTAAGGCAAACCAGCAACAAAGCCACTCAACTTTTTGAACAGACTTGCAGAAATAGAAAAATTACTGCCTGAGAAATCCGCGTAGTGAAACCTGTAACCAGGAGTTCGCATTTGTTGATTTTTTTTGTCCCAACACGCTAGCTGTTCTAAATAAAAGTAACCAGGGTTTGCTGGCATGGCAAGTGTTAAGTTGCCAATGACAACTGCATTTTCTTTTCTTTTGTGGGCAAGTAAATGTGCTTCAATAAATCCGTCAGAGGGCTCAACCCCTCCATCTACAAAAATGAGCAAACTGCCTGTTGCTTTGAATGCTCCTTTATTTCGAGACGCAGCAACCCCATCTCCAAATGTTTCGCAGACGAGTAGTTTGAAAGGTCCTTTATAATTCTGTAACAAAGAAACCGTTGAATCTGTACAACTATCTACTACAACGATTACCTCCATTATAGGGACTGGGCAGGCCTGTGATCCTAAATTATCCAGCAACCGCTTAATGGAATCAACCTGGTTATGTGTACGTACAATAATACTTATGGTAGTTTCAGTAAGATTCATGCTGCAGGTATTTTCTTTTCGACCTCCTCGACAAAAGATACTTCCATGGCCCTAAAAAACATCCCTGGAGTTCAGCTAGCAGTAAACTCAAAGGTTGGCTGTCAGGTCTTCGAAAAATGGATTTGATCACATTAGGTAATTGAGTTTTGATAAACCAGTAATAGGGTAGCCTGAGTATCCCCAATTCGTTTTCTACAACCAGCAACCGGGTCCAAAAGGCATATACCCCAACTCCATATCCCCTAATCGCTTTTTTAGTCTCTTTCCAGGTTCGGCGATGCCTATGCCAGCTTAATGCCTCTGGTTCATAAACAATATGATAACCTGCTAACAGTATCCGTGCAAAATATTCATGATCACCACCCGACTCTGTTGGAGTGCCCGCGTCTAAAGCTTCATCAAAGAGCCCCACAACCTGTTGTGCTTCTTTACGGATAGCCATATTAGCACCTGCGCCAACATTACCGGTATTTAAAGGATTGCATGTACTATGGGAGTATATTTTCCGCATGAACCCTTTGCCAAAAGGACTATACTTTTCAAATGCTTCCTGCGCTTCTGTCTCCAGTTCAAAAGGCATGGTCATACCTGTAACACACATCACCTGAGGACTATTGAAATTGTGCAATAAAGCCCTTAACCAATTAGGGTCAGGGGTAGCATCATCATCTGTAAAGGCCACTACTTCGTGCTTTGCCTCTTTCAAAGCCCTGTTACGGGCATTATTTAAACCTGGCCGGCTTTCGCATATGTATCGGACAGAACCATAACTTTCAACCAACTTTTTTGTTTCATCAGTTGAAGGGCAATTGTCAATAACTAAAATCTCCTGGCCGTCGTCAGGCAATTGCATTAAAGCGTCTAAACACCGGCGTAGATCAGCAGTCCTATCCCGGGTACAGATAGCTATGGTTGCTTTGGGAAATGTAAAACCGGTTTTATCCCTTTCGTCCCAATCCAGGTAATCATATAACCATGCCTTTTTAAGGGAAGGTTCAACAGCATCGCTCATTGCCGGGTAAATTTGTTCAATTTTTATACATCCGTCATAAACAGGTACAATTATTTTACCAACCGGTTTGCCTTTGAACCTGATTAATATAAATGCTCCGGAATAAGCAGTTAAGCCAGTAATTTCAGATGGTAGATTTATTAAGTCAAGATCAAGCACCGCAGTCGCCATCCTAAACTGTTTAGAGGTAAAAAGTATGTTACTGAAAATACTCTATTTTTCCAAGAATTAAAAGAGACCTTTACTTATTGCTTTGCTACTGAATCAGATTTTTGCTGCTTATTAGATATTTCCTTTAAAAAGCTAATTAAAGTATCCGGATCACCAGCAGCATCTAAGGCACCTTTCAAATACCAGTAAGCCTGTAATCTGCCAAGCAGCTTTTCCCACAACTTATACTTGCGCAATAATTCTAATAGATGTAGAGTATATCTGTAAATAACGGCTTTACAATAAGCCAAAGTTTTCCATTTATAAATAAACTGTAATTTGTTTTTGTAAAATGGCGGAAACTCATTTTTGAATTGATTGAATACAGGCAAGGTTTCAATAAGCTGCGGATACTCCCGGCAAAACTGAACAGCTACTTTACCCTCCGAATACTTACGGTATAGCCAGCGTTTTAGATCAGCTATTTCATTGTGATACCCCAGCGCATCACGTGCAAAGGAGAGTTGAGCATCTGCCTGAACCAATCGCACCCCTAATTCATAGTCTTCCTGGCATTTGAATGAAGTATTGAACCCGCCAACCAAATGAAAAAGCTGTGTAGATACTGAAAAATTCCCACTTAATAGATCCCTGTAGCTCAAACGATCAGCCCTAAGCTGCATATGTTGGTAAACTTCCCACCACCACTCTTCCAATTTTTTCCGGAAAAAACCATTCCGCCCCTTCATAATAGGGGGCAAATAACCAATCACTACCCGATTTGCAGCCAATTGGTGGGCTTTAACGTGAGTTTCAACCAGCAAAGGCGAGGCGGTAACGTCATCATCCAAAAAAAGTAAAATTGCACCATTAGCAATTGCAGCACCACTGTTTCTGGCAGCAGCAGCACCTCTGCCATCCTGTTCAAATATTTGTAATCGATAAGGTGCCTGGTAACTTCTTACCATTTCAACAGTATTGTCGGTGCAGCCATCAGCAACTACGATCACTTCAAATTCTGACTTTGAAAAAGTTTGAGCAGCAAGAGCCTCCAGGGCCTGTAACAAGGTCTTTGCCCGGTTGTGTGTAGGAATAATAACACTTAATTTCAACATCAGTACTAAGGATAATTGTTACCGTTACTTACCGGCTGTATTCTAAGCAGTATAATGCGTGTAGTTTTTTGATGGATCAGGATTTCTTATCGTAGAGTAACGGAATTTAAAGCTAAATCCTTTTTTTGGTATTTGCCAGGTAATTATTTCGGCTTTTCCTATGAGCGTACCGGGCAATATGGATGAGGTAATTTGTATGTAAAGAAAATATAAATCACCGTTATACCCAAACGAAAAAATTGCGTTTGTCCAAATGAAAAATGTTTCAGGATTTTAAAATGATTAAAAAATTATTATCTTTACCGGGCAGTACACCAATGTCCTATTTACCTACACCCACTAACCTATGTTAAAATCAGAAACTAAAATTATCCCCCTTATGAGGTTTACCTAATTTACGGATTAGGTGTTTTATCTCCCCTCCCTAAGAATACATTCAATCTTATTGTCCGGAATTATCATTTCTATTTGATTTTAATTTATGAATAAACAACTTCTGTTGAATTAATTAAAGTCAATTTATACACCAAATATCTTTTGTTAAATAACCGATCAGTGTGGTTTAGCTAAGGCTTTTTCAATTAGAGCCTATTGCCATTTATTTAATCTAAAATCAATTTGTAATTATTAAAATTCTACAAATGGATAACTGTAATACTGTTCAGTTATTTGATTACCATGTTTTTATTTCTGATCTGGGGCAATTAGAAACAAACTCCAAAACCTTGATCAACACAATTAATCCCTACTCTTTTGTTATAGCAGAAAGGGATAGTCTTTTTAAAGATGCCCTGTTAGACTCTGATGTTTTACTTCCTGATGGAGTAGGTATTGTATTAGCTTCTAAAGTTCTGGCCAATAAAAAGATTAAAAAAATTGCAGGTGCAGATTTACACCAATATTTACTCACCAAGCTAAATAAAGAGGGTGGAAAATGTTTTTATTTGGGTTCTTCTGAAAGTACCTTACAGAAAATAAAGGCAAGAGTTTCTGTAGAGTATCCGGCAATAAAAGTAGGCTCTTATTCACCGCCATTTGCTTCCCATTTTAATGCAGCAGAAAATGCTGAAATGATCAACGCGGTAAATGAATTTAAACCAGATGTTTTATTCGTGGGCATGACCGCTCCTAAACAGGAAAAATGGGCATATGTTAACAAAGATCAGATTGATGCCCAAATAATATGTTCAATTGGGGCAGTTTTTGACTTCTATGCCGGCACCGTCAATCGCCCAGGTAAAATATGGATTAATATGGGTTTGGAGTGGTTTATCCGTTTGCTTAAAGAGCCAAAACGGATGTGGAAAAGAACAGTGTATTACGCGCCAATATTTGTTTATTTTCTTTTTCAGGAAAAAACCAAACAATTTATTAACCACTTTAGCTTTTTAAACGGTGTGCATCCTAATAAGAACATACTCATTCTGGGGTATAACAAAGTTTCAAAAAGAATAGTGGAATATTTAGAGTCAGGTAAAGTAGGTTCTAATATTATAGGTTTTTGTGAGGACGCTAAAAACGTTAAAGAACTAACACATTATCCGGTTTTATGTGGAATAGATGGTGCGATAAAAACCTCTCTGGCTTTAAACGTGCACGAAATTTATTCAACTATATATCCGGAAAATGATTCACGAATATATAAGTTGATGCAACAAGCAGATCAGGAATGTATTCGTTTTAAAATAGTTCCAGACTTTTCCCATTTTATTAGTCATCCGGTAAACTTTGACTATTTAGATAATAACTTACCTGTTTTATCAGTTCGAAAAGAGCCATTAGAAAAATTTGGAAACAGGTTGATAAAAAGACTAATTGATATTGCTATCAGCTTTTCTGTAATGATATTTATTTTAACCTGGTTACTACCCCTCCTGGGATTGCTCATATTACTTGAATCGCCCGGGCCGATTTTCTTTGTACAATATAGAAGCGGCAAGAATAAAAAACCATTTAAATGTATAAAGCTGAGGAGTATGCGTATAAACAAGGAATCGGATATAAACCAGGCCACAAAAGATGATCCCCGATTTACAAAAACCGGAAAATTTATCAGACGAACAGGCTTGGATGAATTTCCCCAGTTTATAAACGTATTCATTGGAAATATGAGCTTGGTTGGCCCCAGGCCGCATATGCTAAAGCATACAGAAGATTTTTCGAAATTAGCTAATAACTATACAGTTCGCCATTTTGTAAAACCAGGTATTACAGGATGGGCACAAGTAAAGAGTTATAGAGGTGAGATCACAAAACCTGAACAAGTGCAGGAACGTGCAGAACATGATGTCTGGTATTTAGAAAACTGGAGCTTATGGCTTGATATACGTATACTGTTTTTAACAGTTTTAAATAAAATAAAGGGAGAAAAAGACGCTTTCTAAACGCTTATGTCCTCAGCCATGTGCTTTTTCTCATAAATACGGATCAAAGTATCCACAATGCGTTCAGAAGTTCTGCCATCCCAAAGTGGAGGAATACCCGACTGTTTCCATTTATCGGCAATAATATCCTTGATATAAGGTGCTAAATTTTCTGGATTTGTTCCCACCAGCATATTTGAACCAATTGAAATTGTTTCCGGACGTTCAGTTGAATTTCGTAAGGTAAGGCAGGGAACCTTTAATACTGTAGCTTCCTCCGTAATACCGCCAGAATCAGTGATAACAGCTTTTGAGTTTTTAACCAAATATATAAACTCCAAATACCCCATGGGTTCAACCTGTATCAATTGGTCATTTGAATAGGACAAGCTATCAAGAATGATCTTTGTTCTTGGATGCACAGGAAATAACACCT
>CBKWHA010000126.1:0-15344 GCA_966674115.1 uncultured Chitinophagaceae bacterium | reverse complement strand
CAGGCATGAAGCTGGGAAGAACTTATTATGGATCTCCAACAACATCCGATAAAGCATTGATGCCGTTTGTTGCCTTAAAAATGGGACCTGGTGATTCTGCAAGGAGTCATACGGCTGATGAATTTATTTATACAGAAGAAATAAGAGAAGGCATTGAACTTTACATCAAATTATTAGATCAGGTATTATGAAATGAGCCATAAAACTTTGAAGCTATGATACCAACAGCGAAGTAAATATTTATGGCGAATTCCATCTGACCATTAAAAAATATAAAATACAAAGATGAAACTGTGGCAAAAAGAAAGTACTTCCGTTTCCGAGATCATAGAAAAGTTTACTGTAGGCAGGGATAAAGAATTTGACCAGCTCCTGGCGAAACATGATGTGCAGGGCTCGATAGCGCATGTTTTAATGTTGGGAGAAGTAGGCCTGATGACAAAAGAAGAATCAGAAACCGCTGTGAAGGCTTTATTGGAAATACTTCAGGAAATACAGGATGGACAATTTTACATAGAAAAAAATGTAGAGGATGTACACTCACAGGTAGAATTATTACTTACGCAACGCATAGGTGATATCGGTAAAAAAATTCACAGTGGCCGCAGTCGTAATGACCAGGTCGCTGTTGATATTAAGCTATTTTTACGTGAAGCCATCATCAACGTAAAAGATGAAGTTAAAACCCTGTTTGACTTATTGATTGAGCAAAGCGAAAAATACAAGGACAAGCTTTTGCCAGGGTATACACATTTACAAATCGGTATGCCTTCTTCTTTCGGATTGTGGCTTGGCGCTTACGCCGAAAGCCTTGTTGACGACCTGGAGATGCTAGCAGCCGCTTATATTGTTGCAAATAAAAACCCGTTGGGTAGTGGCGCCGGTTATGGCTCTTCATTTCCACTGAATAGAACCCTTACCACGAAAACACTTCATTTTGCCTCTCTGAATTACAATTCTGTTTATGCACAAATGACCAGAGGCAAAACAGAAAAGGTAACAGCCATGGGCCTTAGCTGTATTGCTGCTACGCTCAGCCGGTTCGCAATGGATTGTTGCCTGTATATCAACCAGAACTTTGGTTTTATTTCTTTCCCTTCTGAGTTGACAACCGGTAGCAGTATCATGCCGCACAAGAAGAACCCTGATGTGTTTGAGCTTATACGTGCCAAATGCAACCGCATTCAGGCAATACCCAATGAGCTAACATTGCTGTTAAATAACCTGCCTTCCGGTTATCACCGTGATTTACAATTGACAAAAGAAATTCTGTTTCCAGCCATTGAAGAGCTGAAAGCATGCTTGCAACTGGCCCATTTAATGCTTACGAACATTGAGATCAAGGACAATATCCTGGCTGATGAAAAATATAAATACCTGTTCAGTGTGGAGGCAGTAAATGAGTTAGTAAACCAAGGTGTACCTTTCCGTGAAGCCTATAAGCAGGTGGGCAATCAAATTGAAAAGGGTGAATTTAACTTTGATTATTCCAAAGGCTTGCATCATACACATGAGGGTAGTATTGGCAATCTGTGCAACGATGAAATCAAAAAGATGATGGGGGCGACCCTTCAGAAGTTCTGATGGTTTTTTGGGACAAATTCAAATTCTATAGAATTTAAATACCTAGCCAGCCACTGAAAAGTGGCTTTTTTATGAGAATTCTTTAAATTGATTGTTACTATGGAAAAATGTAAGGTTGCTATTTTGTTTCTTTTTATTCTTATATGTACGAGTTCTTCTATACCGGCACAGATCAAAAAGACAGGAATTCAGTTGGTTCAAACAGGCTTTTACCCTAAAGCACCAAAGATCGCCGTAATTACTGTTCAAACACCTGCTCATGATTTTTACATCCTGGATGCAGCCACAAAGGATACTGTGTTCAAGGGTAAATTAGGTAAGGAAAAGCAATCCCTTTATTCATCCACAAAAACAAGGTTAGCAGATTTTAGTGCTTTGAAAAAAAAGGGTACCTATGTTGTGCAAGTACCTGGAGTTGGTGCTTCCTATGCATTCCAGATTAAGAGTGAAGTTCATCGCCCTGTTGCCATTGCCGTTTTAAAAGGCTATTATTATCAGCGAGTATCAGAGCCACTTCTTGAAATCTATGCAGGTAAATGGCACCGGCTTGCAGGTCACCCGGATACAGCCGTATTGGTCCATCCGTCGGCAGCCAGTAAACAGCGGCCAACAGGTACAAAGATCTCGTCACCTGGCGGGTGGTATGATGCCGGCGATTATAACAAATATATCGTCAATTCCGGGATTACTATGGGCACTCTATTGTCCGCTTATGAGGATTTCCCCGGTTATTTTAACCAGCTCCAGACCAATATTCCCGAAAGCAATAATAGAATACCGGATATCCTGGATGAGATCATTTATAATCTCCGCTGGATGCTCACTATGCAGGATCCTAACGATGGAGGTGTTTATAATAAATGTACCAATGCCGATTTTGATGGTATGGTTATGCCAGGTGTTACCAAACTGCCAAGATATGTAGTGCAGAAAGGAACAGCAGCTACGCTCGTCTTTGCTGCTGTAACATCCCAGGCCAGCCGCATTCTAAAAGAGTTTGACAAGGAGCTTCCCGGGCTGTCCGACAGTTGCCTCGCTGCATCTGAAAAAGCATGGAAGTGGGCCTTGCAAAATCCAGCATTAGAATATAATCAGAATCTTATTAACAGCAAGTATGAGCCTAAGATCACAACAGGCGGATATAGCGACAGGAATTTTAAAGACGAATGGTTTTGGGCGTCGTCTGAATTAATGGTTACAACCGGTAAGAAGGTGTATTTTGATTCAATTTCATCCCGGAAAAGCGATTCTTTGGGGTTGCAAACATGGAGTGATGTGCATATGCTGGGTTATTTTACGTTGCTGCGCAAAAGAAAAACATTGCCTTCTTATGCCAAGAACACAATTGGCAATCTGGAGCAAAGATTGAAACGCTTTGCCGATAACCTTATAGCCAATGTACCCAGCAGTGCTTTTTTTACTGTTATGGGGCAGTCGAGAAGAGATTTTATCTGGGGCAGTAATGCTGTGGCAGCCAACCAAAGCATGGTATTGATCAATGCTTACCAGATCACAAAAGATAAAAAATACATTGACTATGCGCTCTCTAACCTCGAATATATATTAGGTCGAAATGCAACTGGTTACTCTTTTGTTACTGGGATTGGTCAAAAGTCAACCATGCACCCACACCACCGTCCTTCTGTAGCTGATGACATCGAAGAACCTGTTCCCGGATTGCTGGCAGGAGGTCCTAATCCTGGTAAACAGGATGACTGCCATTATGAGTCCTCTGAGGCGGAACTGGCTTATTCTGATACGGATTGCTCCTTTGCATCCAACGAAATTGCTATCAACTGGAATGCACCAATAGTGTATGTGGCCAATGCTTTGGAGGCATTGCAGCAGGAAGGTGGATATGTCTGTGGAAAGTAATGTTATAAATAATTTTGCTGAAGTTAAAAAAGGGTTTAATTTAATGGTGACATTCTTGTCTTAAATCTTAAATTATGGGAACTGTACGAAACATATTGCAAGTAAAAGGCAATACAGTCCATAGTGTAAGTCCCGATACATCTGTTTACGACGCATTAGAGTCTCTGGAAGAAAAAAATTTAGGCGCATTGTTGGTAATTGAGAATGGTAAGTTGGTCGGGGTTTTTACCGAACGTGACTATGCCCGCAAAGTTATCCTGAAGGGACGCTCCTCTAAAGATACAGTGGTAAGAGACATAATGTCCCCCAATCCCGTTTATGTTTCTCCTGATGCAACTATTGATGAATGCATGCAAATCATGACCAATAAATTCATTCGCCATCTTCCGGTGATTGATCGTGGAGATCTGATTGGCGTAATATCTATTGGTGATGTTGTAAAGTTTATGATCAAGGAGAAGGACTTTATTATTGAGAACCTGGAACACTACATAACAGGTTAATTTATAGCAATCCAAAAAAAGCTGCGTTTCTTATTCATTAATAATTAAAGCAAACCTGATTGGTATGCCTGGAGATGAAACGAATAGCACGGTTTTGTGGCCTTTGCTTTTATATGCAGGGCTTGTGGCTTTTTTATTGATCGCCATGCTCACCTTGTCCTATTTATTAGGCCAACGGCATAAAGAGCGGGCTACTGAACTGCCATATGAGGGTGGCATTGAGCAGACCGGTTCTGCACGGTTGCGTTTCTCCGCACAGTTTTACCTCGTTGCAATGCTGTTTGTAATCTTTGATGTAGAGGCCGTATTTCTTTTCTTGTGGGCCCTGGGACTTTATGAATTGGGCTGGGCAGGCTACATTGGAGCCACGATTTTTATCGTGCAATTGGTGGTGGTATTGATCTATGAATGGGGCATTGGTGCATTGGATATTGGACCAGATGGAAAGAAAATACTTAAAGCATATTGGAGGAAGAGAGGTAAGAAATAATTCACAATTTTAAATTAATACAGTAATCAATACACCAATGATCAATGATTGCTGGCGTATTGGACTGATTATAACAAAAATCTCCCTTAAGAGGCTAATAATATGAAATGGTGGTTAAGTAAAACTGGCGATGCAACAGGAAATGTTTCAGGCACGGGCAGCATGGAAGAAGCTGTTAGCAAAAGTATTATGCTGACCTCTGTACAAAGCCTGCTGGCGTGGGGTAGAAAGAACTCTATGTGGCCTTTTCATTTTGGGTTAAGTTGCTGTTTTGTAGAAATGGCTACTAGCATCACCAGCAAATATGATGTGGCCCGCTTTGGAGCAGAAGTGATCCGGGGAACGCCGCGCGAAGCCGATGTAATGGTCATAGCTGGAACTGTATTCTTAAAAATGGTTCCTATCATTAAACGGCTGCACGAGCAGATGATGGAGCCCAGGTGGGTGATTTCTATGGGCAGTTGCGCCAACAGCGGAGGCATGTATGATATTTACAGTGTAGTGCAAGGAGTAGATAAGTTTTTACCAGTGGATGTATATGTACCAGGATGCCCCCCCCGTCCTGATGCTTTTATGCAAGGATTGGTGTTGTTGGCTGATGCTGTTGGAAAAGAAAAAAGACCCTTGAGTTGGGTTATAGGCGAGCAAGGCATTATTAAGCCACAAATGACGCCCATGAAAGAAAAGAAAAGAGAAGAAAGAATGAATATGGTAGATTTCAGAACTATAGATGAAGTCTGAGTAAACAAACTACAATTGACCATTCACCATTGACGATTATGCCCGATGACCATACCATATTGAAAAATCTGCAACAGCGCTTTGGCGATAATGACATTCAGCGGCAGACCACCGTAGACGAAATAATAACCCTGTGGGTGCCTAAGGGGAATGTAGTATCTATCTTAAGATATCTCAAAAGTTCTATTGAACAACCTTTCCATTTCCTCTATGATCTGTGCGGTATAGATGAAAGGGACAGGGCAAAAAAGAATGGCATCCCTGCTAAGGATTTTACGGTTGTTTACGTTCTGTTTTCTTATAGCCGTAATAGTTTTATCAGGCTGAAAGTTGCCCTGGAAGGAGAAACACCATCCTTGCCTTCCATAACCTCTCTTTTCAAAAATGCCAATTGGTACGAGCGTGAAGTATATGATATGTTCGGCATCCGTTTCGAAGGCCATCCACACCTGCAAAGAATCTTGATGCCGCTTACCTGGAAAGGCCACCCCTTACGTAAAGAGCACCCGGCAAGGGCAACTGAGATAGGGCCTTTTAAATTAATGGAAGGCCTGGTCGACAGGGAACAAGCTGCGTTGCAGTTCAAGCCCGAAGAGTGGGGCATGCAGCGGGAAAGTGATGATGCAGACTTTATGTTCCTGAATATAGGTCCGCAACACCCTGGCACACATGGTGTC
The DNA here is from genome assembly GCA_966674115.1 of uncultured Chitinophagaceae bacterium. Lineage (GTDB taxonomy): Bacteria > Bacteroidota > Bacteroidia > Chitinophagales > Chitinophagaceae > Flavisolibacter. The sequence continues at coordinate 9,474 of CBKWHA010000126.1, read as the reverse complement.
TTGCGCATTATATTGCAACTGGATGGTGAAGACATTGTAGATGCAGTACCTGAAATTGGTTTTCATCACCGGGGTGCCGAAAAAATGGGCGAGCGCCAAAGCTGGCACACCTATATTCCTTATACTGACCGGGTAGATTACCTAGGAGGCGTGATGAATAACCTGGCCTACCTGTTGGCCGTAGAAAAACTAGCCGGCATTGAAGTGCCCGACCGTGTAAAAGTAATCCGTGTCATGCTTTGCGAACTGTTTCGCATTTCCAGCCACCTGGTTTGGTTTGGCACGTTTGCACAAGACGTTGGCCAGCTATCCCCTGTGTTTTACATGTTTACCGACCGTGAAAAAGTCTTTGATATCATTGAGGCTGTTTGTGGGGGGCGCATGCATCCCAACTGGTTTCGTATTGGAGGTGTGGCCCAAGACCTGCCCAATGGCTGGGATGGTTTGGTGCGGGAATTTGTGCAGATGTTCCCTAAAAAGCTTCGTGAGTACAATAATATGGTGATGAAGAACAGCATCTTCAAAGGCCGCACGAAAGGCATCGGCATATTTACACTGGAAGAGGCGATAGAATGGGGTGTTACAGGACCCGGATTAAGAGCATGCGGATTTGACTGGGACTTTAGAAAGAAACGTCCTTATGCAGGTTATGAAATGTTTGACTTTGAAATTCCAATTGCACAAAATGGCGATTGCTATGACCGGGCTGTTGTGCGGGTAGAGGAAATGCGGCAAAGCCTGCGCATCATTGAACAATGTCTCAATAATATGCCTGAAGGCAGTTACAAGGCTGATCATCCGCTTACAACACCACCTCTGAAAAAATATACCATGCAGGATATTGAAACGCTGATCACCCACTTTCTAAGTGTAAGCTGGGGGCCAGTGATCCCGGCAGGGGAAGCTATGAGTTGTATAGAGGCAACAAAAGGCGCCAACAGCTATTATCTAATCAGCGACGGCAATACATCGCCTTACCGTGTCCGTATCCGCACTCCATCGTTCCCCCACATGCAAATGGTACCTTATATCAGCAAGGGATATACTGTAGCTGACTTGCTTTCCATCTTGGGAGCTATGGATTTTGTATTGGCAGATATAGATAGATAAACCATTCAATAGGCATTATGTTATCAGAATCCGAAATACATGCTATTGACCACGAAGTAAGCCTGGTGCCGCATAAAAAAGCTGCGGTGATAGAGGCTTTAAAGATTGTGCAGCAGCAACATGGCTGGGTAAGTGATGAGCAACTGCAGGATGTAGCGGCGTATCTCGACATGAGTCCGGCAGAAGTAGATAGTGTGGCAACTTTCTATAACCTCATTTTTCGCAAGCCGGTGGGGCGTCATGTGATCTTATTATGTGATAGCATTTCGTGTTATGTGATGGGTTATAAAAAGCTGTATGAAGCTTTGCAGCAACATTTAAATATCAAGTTCGGAGAAACGTCTGCAGACAAACGTTTTACTCTGTTACCTAATGCCTGTCTCGGTTGTTGCGACCATGCACCGGCATTAATGATTGATGAAGATCTGTACCAGGATGTGAAAATAGAGGAACTGGAAAGTATCCTCGCCAGATATACATAACAGTTGATTAAACAATTTGGTTATGGTAAGCAAACCTGACTTTGATACATCGAAGGCTGAGGCTTTTACTGGTACTTTGATCGATGTACTGAATAAAAGTGCATTATCCCTGATGATCTCCATTGGTCACCGGTCTGGGTTGTTTGATGCCATGAGCGAAATGGATGCTGCAACTTCCGCCCAAATTGCAGACAATGCCAGTCTGAATGAACGGTATGTAAGAGAATGGCTGGGTGCCATGGTAACAGGTGGCGTTGTGGAATATGACGCACCAACCAAAAAATACCTCCTGCCAGCAGAACATGCCTCATATCTTACTAGGGCAGCAGGTTCGGATAATATTGCCGTTTTTATGCAGTATACTGCTGTACTGGGCCAGGTGGAAGACGACATATTGCAATGTTTTAAAGAGGGGGGTGGTGTTCCTTATGAGAAATATCACCGTTTTCACGAAGTGATGGCAGAAGACAGCGGGCAATCTGTTTTGGCTTCTTTGGAAAGCCACATACTTCCGCTGGTGCCAGGTTTAAAAGATAAATTGGAAAAAGGGATCAATGTATTAGATGCAGGATGCGGCTCCGGCAGGATCATTAATAAATTGGCATCTTTATTCCCCAAGTCGCGTTTCACTGGTATGGATCTGTCTGCAGATGCTATTCGTATGGCCATAACAGAAGCATCAGGTAAGCAATTAAATAATGTTGAATTTATCATAAGAGACCTCTCTGATTTTCATGAAACAGCACCTGAAGAGCAATACGACTTTATTACCACTTTTGATGCCATTCACGACCAGGGAAAACCGATGAATGTATTGAAAGGGATCAATAAGGCATTGAAAAAAGATGGTGTATACCTGATGCAGGATATTAGCGGGACCAGCCATCTTGAGAAAGATATCAATCATCCCATAGGGACCTTTCTCTATACAATTTCCTGTATGCACTGCATGACTGTTTCGCTTGCCCAGAAGGATGGAGAAGGATTAGGAGCCATGTGGGGAGAAGAAAAAACAAAAGAATATTTAAATAATGCCGGCTTCTCAAATGTTGTGACGAAAAAGCTATCACATGATATTCAAAACAACTGGTATGTAGTAATGAAATGAATAATGAGTGATGAGTAATGAGTGCGAAGGTATTTTGAAGTGGTAAAATGTATGATCCAAAAAGATGTTATCTGACGTTTCACGAATTCATCATAAAGCAGTTCCTGAATGGAAAAGCCTTTGACCCAACATATCAACCTACAGCAACCGCTTACCCTCAAAGAATATGAGGCCAAAGGAGGATATGCATCCGTGCGCAAAGCCCTGAAAATGACACCCCAGGAGGTACAAAAACTGGTGCAGGATAGTAATTTGAAGGGCCGTGGAGGTGCCGGTTTCAATACAGGCATGAAATGGAGTTTTGTGCCTATGGGTGAAAATGCTCCACATCCTAAGTACCTTATTGCTAATGCTGATGAAATGGAGCCGGGAACCTTTAAAGACAGGTTGCTGTTGGAAGGTAATCCCCACCAGTTGATTGAAGGAATGATCGTAGCCGCTTATGCCATACAGGCTGATATATCATATATCTTTTTACGTTGGGCATATAAAAAAGCCGCAGAACTCATTCGGAAAAGTTTAGCAGAGGCTTACGAAGCCGGTTATTTAGGAAATAATATCCTTGACAGCGGCTGGAGTCTGCAGATGCACCTGCATACGGGTGTAGGCCGCTATATGTGCGGGGAAGAAACGGCATTATTGAATGCATTGGAAGGAAAGCGGGCTACTCCCAGGGCTAAACCACCTTTCCCTCAGATCAGTGGCCTGTTTGGCAAGCCAACAATTGTCAACAATGTGGAAACTTTTTGCTGCGTGCCGCATATCATTAACAATGGAGCTGATTGGTTTAAAGGATTGGGCAAGGGCGAAGATGCTGGCACAAAGATTTATGGTGTGAGCGGGAAGGTAAATCGTCCGGGTGCATGGGAGCTGCCCATGGGTGTTACCGTGCGGGAACTGATCGAGGATCATGCCGGCGGCATGAAGAATGGGTATAAAATAAAAGGAATCCTACCTGGTGGCGCTTCAACAGACTTTTTAACAGTAGATCACCTTGATATAAAAATGGACTTCAAGTCAGTAGCGGCAGCCGGCAGCCGTTTGGGCACAGGTACAATGATCGTAATGGATGATGCTACCTGTCCGGTTGGTTTTGTACACAACTTGCAACACTTTTTTGCTCAAGAGAGTTGCGGCTGGTGTACCCCCTGCCGTGAAGGGTTGCCCTGGGTGGAAAAGATATTATTAAGTATTGAAAAAGGAGAGGGCCGCACAGAAGACCTGGAACTGTTGCAAATGCATGCTCAGTTTCTGGGGCCGGGAAATACTTTCTGCGCACTGGCACCAGGAGCTATGGAGCCATTGCAAAGTGCCTTGAAATACTTCAGAGACGATTTCGAAAACCATATTCATCATAAGAGATGCCCTTATTAAAAAACAGCCATGCCTACTATCTATATCGATAACAAACCATACGAAGTAAAAGGAGGCAAAAACCTTTTAGAAGCCTGCCTTACTTTGGGTTTCGACCTGCCTTATTTCTGTTGGCACCCGGCGCTCAACAGTGTAGGTGCCTGCCGGCAATGTGCTGTGAAGGTTTTTAAAGATGAAACCGATACCCAGGGCCGCCTTGTTATGAGTTGTATGGAAGGCGTTAAAGATGGCATCCGGTTGTCCATCAATGATAAAACTGCAAGTGCATTCCGGGAACAGGTGATCGAATGGCTGATGACCAATCACCCGCACGACTGTCCGGTTTGTGACGAAGGCGGAACTTGCCATTTACAAGATATGACAGTGATGACAGGCCACGATTACCGGCGCTATACTTTTAAAAAGCGCACCTACAAAAACCAATACCTGGGCCCATTGCTGCACCATGAAATGAACCGCTGTATTCAATGCTACCGTTGTGTACGCTATTACAGGGATTATGCCGGCGGTGATGACCTGAATGTTTTTGCGGCGCACAACCATGTTTATTTTGGAAGAGAAAAAGACGGTGTGCTGCAAAGTCCATTCAGCGGTAATCTGGCAGAGGTTTGTCCGACCGGCGTATTCACAGATAAGACACTTAAAGAACACTACACCCGCAAATGGGACCTGACCATGGCGCCCTCTGTTTGTACCCATTGCAGTGTGGGCTGTAATATCATTGCCGGTGAGCGGTATGGCGAACTTCGTTGTATCCTGAACCGCTATAATGGAGATGTAAACGGTTATTTCTTATGTGACCGGGGCCGCTATGGATATGAGTTTGTCAACAGCGAAAACCGGATCAGACAGCCTATTATACGCAACCGCACAGGGGAAGCCGCCACCGAAGAAGACCTGATGCGCCATATGAGGACTATACTCACCCACCAAAAGCTTTTAGGTATCGGCTCGCCCAGGGCTTCTGTTGAAAGCAATTTCGCCCTTATGCAACTGGTCGGCCGTGAGAACTTCTATCAAGGGGTTACTGAAAATGAAGCCTATTTGACCCGGAAGATTGCTGGTTGGTTGCAAAGTGGAACTGTGCAAACTGCTTCTCTAAAAGAAATAGAACAATCAGATGCAGTTGTGATTCTAGGTGAAGATATATGGAATACTGCACCCATGATGGCAATGGCAGTTCGTCAGTCAGTAATGAAAACAGCCGCCGCCCAGGCAGCACAACAAACAAACTTACCCCTTTGGCACGATGCTGCCATCAAAGAATATGTTCAGGAACAAAAAGGGTTCTTAGCCAATATTACAGTTGTTGATTCTCCTCTTGATGAAATTGCTAAACAGCAACAACGGTCAGCACCAGACGATATTGCAAGAATTGGCTTTACTATTGTGCAACTACTGGACGCATCCCTTCCTGAGGTCTCATCATTAGATGAACCTCTATTGCAGCAAGCAAAAGCTATAGCAACTGTTTTAAAAACAGCCAAAAAACCTGTGATCATCACTGGTATTAGCTGCTATAATGAAAATATTTTGAAGGCTGCTGTTTCACTTACTTTGGCCAGTAAGGGAAAACTGAACTTTGCATTGCCAGAATGTAATAGTATGGGGCTAGCCCTGATGCAGGCACCTTCCATGGATCAAGTCTTTGACAGGGTACAAAAGGAAGCTGACTATACAGTAGTGATTCTGGAAAATGATCTGTACAGGAATGTTCCAAAAATGTTGGTAGATAACTTCTTCAGCCTGTGCAGGAATGTAGTGGTGCTCGATTCATTGCATAATGCTACCACTGAAAAAGCACATGTGCTGATACCTGCAGCCACATTTGCTGAAGGCGATGGAACGCTGGTGAATTATGAAGGCCGGGCACAGCGATACTTCCAGGTGTTTATGCCTGCTGAAAGCCTGATTAAGGAAAGCTGGAAATGGTTATGGCACTTGTATCTTTTAAAGATGCAATCAGGTAACGGGCATGATCATTACCCGGATGAGTTACTCCGGAAGTTAGAATCCATCTTGCCCCAATTTGATGGCATTACAAAATCTTCGCCACCACGTCATTACACCATTCACGGGGAACGTATACCACGGGAGCCGCACCGTTATAGCGGACGCACCGCTATGCTGGCCAACCTGAATGTTAGTGAGCCAAAACCTTTACAGGATAACGATTCCCCGTTTTCTTTTACTATGGAGGGTTTTAAAGGTTTACCACCGGCACCCTTGATACCTTTCTTCTGGGCACCAGGATGGAACTCGGTACAATCAGTTACCAAGTACCAGGAAGAACCTGGTGGGTCTCTGAAAGGCGGTGATCCAGGTATCAAATTATTTAAGATACCTACGACGACAACTCCCCTTGTTTTTCGTGATATACCAGAAGCATTTGCAGCAAGGCACCAGAAATGGTTGCTACTGCCGCAATATCATGTGCTGGGTTCCGGGGAATTGAGCATATATACCCAAGCCTTACAAGAGCTGTCGCCTCAGCCGTTTATTGCGATGTCGGCTGATGATGTACAGAAATTAGGTATAGAGGAAGGTGCATTGGTGCAGGTAAAAGAAGGTGAAACAAGTTGCACACTCCCTATAAAAGTTCAGAAAGGGATTCCCGGCGGGCTGGCACTGATTGCTGCAGGTTTGCAAGGATCGCCGGCTATGAATTGGGGTGAGTGGGCGAAAATAGAGTTTTAGAGTTTACAAGTTTACGGGCTGGTATTGGTTATGAGTGGAGAAGATGTATCGGGTATAGATAGGTATTAGGATAGTAAGGGTAGGTAATTAATAAATTAAAATAATGTCATGACGGTAACACAACATATTCTTATTGTAGTAGGGGTTCTGTTCGTGATACTGAATTTAGCCGCCGGGTTGATCTGGGTGGAACGGAGAATGCTGGCTTTGTGGCAGGAACGTTTAGGACCCAACCGCGCAGGACCTTTGGGGATTTTTATTGTACTGGCGGATACCTTGAAGCTGTTTTTTAAAGAAGACTGGATCCCGCCTTTTGCCGATAAAAAGGTTTTTGTCCTGGCACCTGCCATAGTTGTAGGCAGCGCCTTGTTAAGCTTTGTAATTATTCCTTTTGCACCGGGTATTGTAGTTGCTGATTTAAACATCGGGTTGCTTTTCTTTCTTGCAATGTCTTCTATTGGTGTATATAGTATCGTGCTGGGTGGATGGGCGTCGAATAACAAATATTCCCTGCTAGGTGCATTGCGAGGTGCCTCCCAGATGATCGCATATGAGGTATTTATGGGATTAAGCCTGATGGGGGTAGTAATGCTAACTGGTTCTTTTAGACTAACGGATATAGTTGCAGCGCAACAAGATATGTGGTTTATCGTGAAGCAGCCTGTAGCAGCCATTATTTTCTTTATTGCCGGCATTGCGGAAACACACCGGCTGCCTTTTGATATTCCTGAAGCAGAAAGCGAACTGATCGCTGGTTTTCACGCTGAATATTCAGGCATGAAGTTCGGGATGTTCTTTGTTGGAGAATATATTGGTATCACGTTGATTTCAGCCATGATGACCACCATGTTTTTTGGCGGTTGGCTGGGGCCGGCTTTCCTGCCACCATGGCTTTGGTTCTTTATTAAAACATTTGCTTTCATTCTGTTTTTCATCTTATTGCGGGCATCATTACCGCGGCCCCGTTATGACCAATTGATGGAAACAGGATGGAAGATATTGCTTCCCCTGGTGCTGGTGAATTTGCTGGTAACAGGAGCAGTGGCGCTTTGGACTGCTGATTAGTTCTTTAATTATTCATATAAAAAAAGCCTTTCTCTTAAACCGGAGTGCTTCAAAGCTCCCCTTTAGGGGTTGGGGGTATCATTTTCTATGTTTAGTCACATTCGTACGATCTGGTTAACGTTTCTGCACCTTTTTAAAAAGAAGGTGACAATCGAGTATCCTGAAGAGAAGGTAAAACTGCATCCGCGTTGGCGGGGACGAATTGTCCTTACCAAAGATCCTGATGGAGGAGAACGCTGTGTAGCATGCTATCTCTGTGCGGCTGCCTGCCCTGTTGATTGTATTGCTTTACAGGCAACAGAAGATGAAAATGGCCGCCGGTATCCGGATTTTTTCCGGATCAATTTTTCGCGGTGCATCTTTTGTGGTTTTTGTGAAGAAGCGTGCCCTACCTACGCTATCCAATTGATTCCGGATTTTGAAATGGGCGAATACAATCGTCAGAATTTAGTATTTGAGAAGGAAGATCTATTGATCAATTCTCAGGGTAAATATCCAGGCTATAATTTTTATCAGGTGGCAGGTATTAATGCCGGTGTTAAAGAAAAAGGAACAGGTGTGGACGAAGAACCACCAGTTGATGTACATAGTTTGCTGCCTTGATAACCCCCAACCCCTAAAGGGGAGTATTGGATAATTGACATCAAAAGAAATGAATGTTCTATTTTATATATCGTCTGCGGTTGCTATTGCAGCAACCATAATGGTCATAACCAGGTATAAGCCGATACATGCTTTGCTGTACCTGGTGGTTTCGTTTATGGCTGTAGCTATGATCTTTCTATCACTTGGTGCTCCATTTGTAGCAGCTCTTGAAGTTATCCTTTATGCAGGCGCCATTATTGTGCTGTTGATCTTCGTGGTCATGATGCTGAACCTGGGCAGGGAAACTGCCCAGCAAGAACAGGAATGGTTGAAACCGAAAGTATGGATTGGCCCATCAATTTTTGCATTGGTTTTATTGGGTGAGCTCATTTATTTGTTGTTACTTTCTGATAGCAATAATGCAGCTTTTATATATGTTGATTCCAAAAGTGTAGCCTTGTCTCTTTATGGAGAATACATCATTGCGGTAGAATTAGCAGGCTTTCTCCTCATGGCTGGTATTGTCGGTGCTGCACACATAGGCAAGCACAGGAAAAAACATCTACACAGGTTTTTACAGGAAGAGCCAACGGATCCAAAATTAGAAGTAAGAACCATAAAGCCTGAAGAAGAGAAGCAGACAGAACCAATCGCCTACAAACCATAAACAATAATCAATAAACCATAAACTCTACCATGTCTTTTAATCCCCAAGCCGTAATGATCATTGCCTCCATTCTTTTTGTGTTGGGATTGGTAGGTGTGCTGACCAGAAAGAATATCATCTTCATCCTGATTTCCATTGAGGTCATGCTGAATGCTGCAGGCCTGGCATTTGTGGCTGCCGGAGCAAGATGGGGTCAGCCAGACGGGCAAGTGATGTTTTTGTTTATCCTCGCGATGGCTGCCTCTGAAGTTTCGGTGGGGCTGGCATTGGTGCTGCAGGCTTACAGGCAACACAAGACACTGGATGTTCAGGAATTACGGGAACTGAAAGATGAACCATATCAAACCTTACAACATGAATAACCTGCTTGCATTGATCCCAGCTTT
>CBKWHA010000125.1:0-15453 GCA_966674115.1 uncultured Chitinophagaceae bacterium | reverse complement strand
GGTAGAGGGCCGCCAGCTCCTCGCCGTACAAAACCCCGGCTCGATATTTCTTCATCTGAAAAGAAAATTTAATAATTAGCAAATGAAAAGAATCGTATTCTTTATTTTTCGCCGGCGAAGATAGTAGATTCTTTTTTGGAGACAGGTTGATTTTAATTAGTCAGGGGCAGGTAAAAGTTAGACAAGAAATCTCTCCCTCCTCCTGCTATTTTTATGCCAATCAATAAATAGCAGGAGGATGTGTGGCTACCAACACGATGATCTTTTGAGGTACGGAGATAGAACAATGATTAGTTACCATTTAGTTTTCAAGGGTTGTAGATTCCTTTTTAAAAGGATTAAAAACGGGCACATTCAAACCTGTTTTTGGTTTTCAATATTACCATAAACAGGTACAATTACAGGATTGGATTTTGATCGAACTTTCACAGAAGTAGGACTAATCAGTTCAGTGTTTTTGCAGGATAGAACTTTTTTATTTTGACCGTATTGGTTATTGAATAGATTCTATATCAAATATAGGTTTTGGAATGATATTAGGCAATTATGGATATGCCTTATTTTTAATAAGTGTTTATACTTACATTGGTGTTGATCAGGCCAGGGTTTGAATAATGTCGTATTTTGTAACAATGTGAAAAGTTCCTGATTCATCCTTAGCCAGAACAGCACCATTTTCTTTGTTGATCAATATTCTGAGTTTCTCAAGTGATGAATCGAACGAAACTACAGGAAAAGAACGCTCCATAATATTCTTGACTGTTTCATTTCTTATATCAGGGTTATCAAATACTTTCTGGAACAAGCCATTTTCGCTGATTGCTCCAATAGGCTCTCCATTTTCGATGACAGGAATATGTTCTATATCATATTGCTTCATAAGATCAACAGCTTCAGCAACTGTTTGTTCCTTGCTTATGGTAATGGTGCTTTGCGAACCTCTAGCGCTTACAATATCTTTAAATGTTTTAACTTCAAGAAAGCCTCGTTCTGCCATCCATTGGTCGTTATACACTTTAGCAACATACCGGCTGCCGTGATCATGCAAAATGCAAACCACCAGATCTCCTTTTTTCAATTTACTTTTTAATTGGAGCAAGCCTTGAATGCAACTACCCGCACTATAGCCACAAAAAAGGGCTTCTTCGCGTGCTAGTTTGCGCGTCATGATCGCGCCATCTTTGTCAGTAACCTGCTCAAAGTGGTCAATGACACTCATATCATAATTACGCGGCACGAAGTCTTCGCCAAAGCCTTCAGAAACGTATGGGTGTACTTCATTCATATCAGTTTCGCCCGTACGGAAAAATTTGGTTAATAGTGAGCCATAAACATCAATAGCCCATATTTGAATGTTGGGATTTTTTTCCTTTAGATACATTGCCGTTCCTGTAACCGTGCCGCCTGTGCCTGCAGTAACAACGAGGTGTGTAATTTTACCATCTGTTTGATTCCAAATCTCAGGCCCGGTGCTTTCATAATGTGCCAGCCGGTTGGCCAGATTATCATATTGGTTCATAAGGTAGGCATTAGGAATTTCTTTTTCCAGCCTGGCTGCTACTGAATAATAACTCCGGGGATCATCCGGTTCTACATTTGTCGGGCAAATGATAACTTCAGCTCCTAATGCCCTTAAAATATCAGTTTTTGATTGTGATTGTTTGTCAGTTGTAGTGAAAATGCATTTGTAACCTTTTATTACTGCCGCCATGGCCAATCCCATACCTGTGTTACCAGAAGTGCATTCAATGATCGTTCCTCCGGGTTTTAATTTTCCTTCCTGTTCGGCAACTTCAACCATTTTAATGGCCATGCGATCTTTAATTGAGTTGCCTGGATTAAAATATTCAACTTTAGCATAAACGTCGCAGGGAAGATCTTTCGTGATCTTGTTCAACCGAACCAAAGGTGTATTGCCTACCGTTTCAAGAATATTGTTTTTTACGTCCATGATTTTCGTTTATCACACGTAAAGATAGATATGGATTGTCAGGAAATATGCTTTCTTTGCATATTCATGTCCTTATTTATCACATCATTAAACTCGGGAAGTAACGGCAATTGCTATTATGTCGGAAATGAGCAAGATGCTGTGCTTGTTGACGCTGGTATATCCTGCCGTGAAACAGAGAAGCGTATGCATCGCCTTGGTCTGTCAATGAAGAAGGTTAGAGCCATTTTTATATCACATGAACATTCAGATCACATACGTGGCATACCCGTACTAGCCAAAAAGTACCAGTTACCGGTTTATAGTACACAAAGTACATTTGAACAATGCAGGTTTAATTTGGACAAACAACAAATTCGGACATTCAGAGCACACGAGCATATTTCCATAGGAGGCCTAAACATTACGCCTTTTCCCAAATTTCACGATGCAGTGGAGCCACATAGTTTTGTAATAGCCTATAACCAGCTTAAGGTTGGCGTGTTTACAGATATTGGAAAGCCATGTGAACAATTGACCCATTATTTTAAAGATTGTCATGCTGCTTTCCTGGAAGCTAATTATGATGAGGATATGCTGGATAAAGGTTCTTATCCTATATATTTAAAAAACCGGATACGTGGTGGTAGGGGACATTTGTCAAATAATCAGGCATTACAATTCTTTCTTGCACAGAGGCCTTCTTTTATGAGCCACTTGGTGCTTTCTCACTTATCAAAAGAAAACAATTGTCCTAAACTGGTGCAGGATTTATTCAGCCAACAAGCTAATGATATAGAAATCATTGTTGCGTCCCGTTATCAAGAGACGTCTGTTTATGCTATAAATGGTGCCAAGCCTTCATCTGTTAGGAATAAAGTTTCAGTTCGCCAAGCCTTGCCGATACAAGCTTCATTATTTTAAAGAAGAGTAAGCATTTGTATCCAGACTATTTACTTACACTGCACCTGGTTGAAATAATCAGCTATGCCAGCAATAGTGGTTTCAGGAATTTGTACCTGATTCCTGCTTTCCTGAGCAGATTGTTCAATAATTGCTTTATTCAGGTTATAATCAAGTGGTGAAAAATGTTTGAACACCTGGCCACCAGCATTACTTTCAAGCGGTAAGGCTAAAGGTGGTTTATCACATGTAAAATCAAATTCAATCAGAGAGAAACTTTTCCTTTGTTGGTTGTCTCTTGTTACAAAATGAACTTGCCGTCCAGTGATATCGTATACGATCCGCCACTTTGTGTAATCACCCTGCGCAACTTTGCCTAAAATGGAAAAAGCATAATCAACCGGATCTGCACTGTTATTAGTTTGCTGAAACTGTTGAACCATCCGGCAAGCTGTTGCAAAGCGGTCAACAGAATTATCATCGAAGCTTGCCAATTTACCTGCTTGTTTGTTTTTTAGCTTTTGTATTGCATCCTGGTAAACTGTATTGGTCAGCACTGGAAAAAGCATATCCTTTCCTTTATGCACTACCATCTTTCCATTTATGAATTCGATGGTTGCAGCTTGTCCTTTTTCATCTGCTACGAGAAAATGTAAAGGCACTGCGTTATTTCTGGTGATGCGGATCGTTATATCTGTTGCAATCACCTCTTCAATAGTAGCGCAATTATCCAATTGGTACTGGATCCATTGCAGTTCACTAATAGCTGCCCTGGAATCGGCACTTGGATATTTTGTTTCATCCAGCCACATTAATTCTACTACCAGGCCCTTTTCGTTCATGCCGCCATGAGGAAATTCTTTACCGAATTGGTTGAAACTGACGCTTCCATATTTAGATATCCAGGAAACCGCTTTCTCACCATCCGGAATAAAAGATCTCTTTTGAACATTCCTGGCATTGACCACTATCATACCATTTCCACTTACCCAATCATAATTGCGACCAAAAAAATGCCTGCCATTTTTGCTCAATAAAAAAGTAGAACAGGCAAATGAAAAAACAGAATATATTATTGCAAAAAATAGAGCGGTAATCTTCTTCATACTTTAAGTTACATTTTTCCTGCTTTTCTTTCTCTGAAATAAATTATTTTTTGCATTTGTATAAATCTTTAATTTTGTTAACCAAATGGTTAAATAGCATGGTTAAAAACGATAAGGATAAAAGTACAGAAGAGAAGATCCTGGAAGCTGCTAAAAAGGTATTTATTGTTAAAGGAATGGCTGGTGCCCGAATGCAGGACATTGCTGATGAAGCGGGTATTAACAAGGCTCTGCTTCATTATTATTTCAGGAGTAAAGACAAATTGTTTGAGACCATTTTCGCTGAAATATCTCAGCGGTTTCTGCCTCGCATCAATGATATCTTTAATTCTGAGCTGTCCATTGATAAAAAGATTGAAGCATTTTGTAAAGAATACATAGAAAATGTCTTAAAAAATCCATTTATCCCCCTTTTTGTGATCAATGAAATGAATAAGCAACCAGAGGATTTTATAAGAAAGCTATTTGGTAAACAAAGACCTCAATTTGAAAAATTTGTTATTCAGATTAATGAAGCAGTAAAGAAAAAGGAAATTAAACCCATTCATCCTTTGCAATTGATTATTAACATTATGGCGCTCTGCATTTTTCCTTTTCTGGCAAAGCCCATGATTCAAATGGTCTCAGAAATGAATAACTCTCAATTTCGTGCTATGATTGAAGACCGCAAAAAATCCGTACCAGAGTTTATTATTAATTCAATAAAGTTCTAAAAAAAATTTATGTGGTATTTAACTAAATGGTTAAATAAACCAGTTAAAAATTTGATATTGATGGTAAGTACTTTCGTATCACTTACAGCATCAACGCAAGCCATTACATTAGAATGGGCTTATCAAAGAGCAAAAGAACAATATCCGCTGACGAAGCAAAAAGATCTTATTAAACAAATGGCGAACCTTTCCATATTAAACTTAAGCAGAGGATATTGGCCACAAATTATTGTGAATGGGCAGGCAAGTTACCAATCATCTGTAACAGCAGTTCCTTTGTCTCTCCCAGGGATAAAAATTGAATCTCCAGACAAAGACCAGTACAAAATTTTTACAGATATCAGCCAGGTAATCTATGATGGAGGTTTGATTAAGCAGCAACAAGTTGTACAACAATTGAATGCATCAATAGAGGATCATAAAGTTGAGGTTGAATTACACAAGTTAAAGGAGCGTATCACACAATTATATCTGGGAACAATGCTTATTCAGGAGCAAATCAAACAGGCTGAGCTGGTTAAGAAAGACCTGCAAGTAGGGTTGCAAACTGTGGATGCTCAGGTAAGGAATGAACTGGTGTTACGATCTAATCTGAATATTTTGAAAGCCGAGGTGCTAAAAGCTGATCAAAGGATTATTGAACTAAAGGCGGCACGAAAGGGTTTGATGGAAGTTTTAGGACTCTTTTTAAACCAGGATCTGTCTGAAAATACTGTTTTTTTATTACCCTCAAAAACTATCGTTGTCAGTAATGACATCAAGCGCCCGGAACTAAACTTGTATAAGAGGCAAGCTGATTTGTTACAACAGCAGAAAAAACTAGTTAATGCCAGGAATCGTCCACGTACTTCGGCTTTTGTACAAGGCGGATATGGCCGGCCAGCTTTGAATATGCTTAAAAATAAATTTGAGCCCTATTATGTTGCTGGCCTCCGAATGAATTGGTCATTAAGTGGAATATATACTACCAAGAAAGAAAAAGAATTATTAGACATCAATAAAAAAGCAGTGGACATTCAAAAAGAAATATTCCTGCTCAATACAAATACCCAACTAAAACAACAGGCTGCAGAAATAGAGAAGTGGAGCCAATTGATCACAACAGATAGGGAAATTGTTGAATTAAGGGTCAGTATTAAAGAAGCCGCAAAGGCACAACTGGAAAACAGGGTGATCACCGCGAATGATTACTTAAGAGAAGTGAACGCAGAAGATGCGGCAAGACAAAATTTATCGTTGCATCAAATACAATTGTTGCAGGCGCAAATTAACTACCAAAACACTCAAGGTGAACATTAAAATTTATTATTTATGAAACACATCAGCAATTATATAGTACTTCTCTTTCTTTTGACAGCTTGTCATCAAAATAAAGAGTCCTTTGATGCATCTGGTTCTTTTGAAGCCGAAGAAGTGATCGTATCTGCTGAAGCCAATGGCAAAATTGAATCCTTTGCAATTGATGAGGGATCAACATTACAACAGAATTCTATTGTAGGCACAATAGATGCAGAAAATATCCAGTTGCAGAAAGAACAGGTACAGGCCAGCATTGCAGCTTTAAAGGAGAAAACTGTCAATGTTCTCCCACAGGTTAAGATGCTGCAAGATCAACTTTCTGTTCAACAATCCGAATTAGATCACCTATTACGTGAACGAAGCAGGATTAAAAATTTAATCAAAGCTGATGCCGCTACTGGTAAACAGCTTGATGACATTAATGCACAAATAAATGTATTGCGTAAGCAAATGGTAGTAACACGACAACAAATTGATGTTCAAAATACGAATAGCTATACACAGAACCGCGGCATTCTAAGTGAGCAGAAGCCCATGCAAATACAAGTAAAACAATTAGAACTGCAACTCAATGATGCTAATATTATCAATCCAGTTAGTGGAACTGTGATAGCAAAATATGCAGAAGCGGGGGAAATGACTGCTGTTGGGAAAGCCTTATATAAAATCGCGGATCTATCCACTATGACCTTACGTGCTTATATTACCGGATCACAGTTCTCACAAGTTAAATTAGGACAGCAGGTAAAAGTGCTGGTGGATAGTGGCACAAACCATTACAAAACTTATATGGGAACCATCAACTGGATATCAGATAAAGCTGAGTTCACGCCTAAAACCATCCAGACCAAGGAGGAAAGGGCCAACCTGGTATATGCGATCAAGATAAAAGTGAAAAATGATGGCTATTTAAAGATTGGGATGTATGGTGAAGTACAATTTTAATGCAAGTTTATGAATGCAGTTGTAATAGAAAATCTGGTAAAGTTCTATGGCAATAAAAAAAATCCTGTGCATGCCCTGAAAGGTATTTCTTTTGAGGTGAACAGGGGCGAACTCTTCGGCATTATAGGTCCGGATGGTGCAGGTAAAACATCATTATTCCGGATACTTACCACCTTATTGTTGGCAGATGGCGGTTGCGCTGCTGTGGATGGATTTGATGTAGTTAAGGATTTTAAAGTGATCCGCAAAAGAGTAGGATACATGCCAGGTCGGTTTTCACTCTACCAAGATCTTACAGTTGAAGAGAACCTTGAATTCTTTGCTAAAACTTTCAATACTTCCATCAAAGAAAACTATGACCTGATCAAAGATATTTATTCCCAGATCGAACCATTTAAAGACAGGCGAGCTGGTAAATTATCTGGTGGTATGAAGCAAAAACTGGCTTTAAGCTGCGCATTGATGCACCGCCCTTCAGTTTTATTCCTCGACGAACCAACTACTGGAGTTGATGCTGTTTCCAGAAAAGAATTTTGGGATACGCTACAAAACCTGAAACAAAGCGGTATCACGATCCTGGTTTCAACGCCTTACATGGACGAAGCAAACCGTTGCGACCGCATTGCATTGATCCAGAATGGTAAAATCATGTCAGTTAACACGCCTGCAGGCATAATCAGGGGTTTCAAACAACCCTTATATGCAGCAAAAGGAATCAGGATGCTACAACTGCTAAACGAATTAAAAGCATTAAAAGAGGTCAAGGACGCTTACGCATTTGGTGAATACCACCATGTAGTTTTTGAGAATGAAACAGGAGCTCAGCGTATAAAGACAATTTATAAAGAATCTGGTGTCGAAATGTTTCAGGTTGAACCAAATATTGAAGATTGTTTTATGGACTTAATGAAAACAAATGAGTAAAGATGTAATTATATCTGTAGAAAGCTTAACCAAACGCTTTGGCCATTTTACCGCTGTAGATGATATTTCTTTTGAGGTTAGTAAAGGTGAAATATTTGGTTTTTTGGGTGCCAATGGTGCAGGTAAAACTACAGCCATGCGGATGTTGTGCGGCCTATTGATACCTACATCAGGGAGAGCGTCAATTGCAGGATTTGACATTTATAAACAAACTGAAGAAATCAAGAGGAGCATAGGATATATGAGTCAGAAGTTCTCGTTATATGAAGATCTTACTGTACGCGAGAACATCCGTTTTTATGCAGGTATTTACGGGAAAACCAAGTCCTATATCAAAGAAAAAACAGCAGTGGTTTTAAAGCAACTGCGCCTGGAAAAGGAAGCTGACATCCTGGTAGGTTCTTTGCCTTTAGGATGGAAACAAAAACTGGCTTTTTCTGTAGCTATTTTTCATGAACCCCGTATCGTGTTTTTGGATGAACCTACTGGAGGGGTTGATCCCGTTACCCGCCGCGAGTTCTGGAATTTGATTTATACTGCGGCTGAACAAGGAATAACGGTTTTTGTTACTACTCACTACATGGATGAAGCCGAATACTGTGATCGTGTTTCCATTATGGTTGACGGCAAAATAAATGCATTGGATACACCCTCCAGGTTGAAGAATAATTTTAAAGCTTCTTCCATGGATGAAGTTTTTCTGTCTCTGGCCAGGAAAGCAAAATATGCACAATTATGAAACAATTCAAGGCTTTTGTAAAGAAAGAATTTTACCACATTCTCCGCGACAAACGCACTTTGTTTATTTTGCTGGGCATGCCAGTGGTGCAGATTATCATATTTGGCTTTGCATTGACCAATGAGGTAAAAAATGCAAAAGTTTTAATATTTGATAATGCTAAAGATGTGGCTTCTGCTTCTATCATCGATCAATTAAACGCAAGCCGTTATTTTGATGTGCTGCAGCATGTAACTTCTTATAATCAGGTAGAAGCAGCTTTCAAAAGAGGTTATGTAAAAATGGCTATAGTATTTCCGGCTGGTTTTAACAATGACCTTCAGCATGTGAGCAAAGCCCAGGTTCAATTAATAGCTGATGCATCGGATCCCAATACGGCAAATACGTTGATAAACTATTCTTCTGCTATTATTAAAGATTATCAGGATCGCATCACCAATGATCGGAGACTTCCTTATACAATAACGACAGAAATGAGAATGTTGTATAATCCTCAACTAAAAGGTGCTTATACATTTGTGCCAGGTGTAATGGCAATGGTATTGATGCTTGTGTGTACCATGATGACAGCAATAACCATTGTAAGGGAAAAAGAAACAGGAACTATGGAAGTTATGCTGGTCTCACCCGTAAAGCCATTGAAGATTATTATTGCAAAGGCTATTCCATATCTCTTATTGTCAACAATAAATATTGCCAGTATTTTATTGCTGAGCGTTTTTGTACTTAAGGTACCTGTTCAGGGAAGCCTTATTTTATTGGTATTGGAAAGCCTATTATTTATATTGACTTGCCTGTCTTTCGGCTTGCTTGTTTCATCTGCTACCAACACACAGCAAACAGCCATGTTTATTTCTCTGGTTGGGCTGTTCCTCCCCACGGTTATGTTGAGTGGATTTATGTTTCCCATAGAGAATATGCCTTTGCCTTTAAGAATCATAGCTCACGTTATTCCTTCGAAATGGTTCTTTGATATCGTAACATCTGTCATGATAAAAGGGCTTGGTTTGGGCTCTATCTGGAAAGAGACTTTGATACTTACAGCTATGATGCAATTTCTTTTGGCATTAAGTATAAAAAAATTCAAAATCAGGCTGGCATGAGAACGCTTCGTTTTTTATTACAGAAAGAATTCAGACAGATCTTCCGGAATCCTGCCATTCTGCGCATGATTTTTATTATGCCAGTAATCCAGTTATTAGTTCTGCCTTGGGCTGCAGATTATGAGATAAAACAGATAAACCTGTATGTGACAGATCATGATCATTCTTCTTATTCAAGGCAATTGATATCTAAGATTACCTCTTCCGGATATTTTAACCTGGTTAAGTATAGCAATAGCTTTCAAGCTGCAATGGAAGAAGTTGAAAAGAATAACGCAGATATAGTGCTTGAAATCCCCTCAAAGTTTGAACAAGCTGTCATAAAAGAAAATGAAGGTGCACTTTTTATTGCAGTTAATGCAATCAATGGAGTAAAGGCAAACCTGGGGGGTGCCTATTTAAGAAGTATTATCCAGGATTTTAACCGTGAAGTCCGGTTGAAGTGGATTCAATTTCCCCGTTTTAGCCCTGAAACAACCATCGAGGTGCATGCATCTAACTGGTACAATCCCTTACAGAATTACAAATTCTTTATGGTGCCAGGTATTCTGGTAATATTGGTTACCATGGTAGGTTCATTCCTGGCTGCCATTAATATCGTAAAAGAAAAGGAAGTTGGAACCATCGAGCAGATGAATGTGACACCTGTGAAAAAATATCACTTTATACTCGGGAAGCTCATACCTTTTTGGGTATTGGGACTATTCATCTTAACGTTAGGTCTGCTGGTTACATGGCTGATATATGGAATTGTACCTGTTGGGAGTCTTCTCACCATTTACATATTTGCAGCAGTGTATTTGTTAGCCATTTTAGGTTTAGGGTTGCTGGTGTCTACCGTTTGCGGCACACAACAGCAGGCGATGCTTATTTCCTTTTTTCTGATGATGGTTTTTATTCTTTTAAGCGGACTTTATACTTCTATTGAAAGTATGCCAGACTGGGCCCAATGGGTCACGAAGATTAATCCTGTTACCTACTTCATTGAGGTTATGAGAATGGTTATTTTAAAAGGAAGCAGCCTGGCCGATATTAGCAAACATATATTTATCATGATCGGATTTGCCATTGTGCTCAATACCTGGGCAGCACTGAGTTATAGAAAAAGATCATAAATTATCCATCATTTCATAACCATCAATTTCTCCAGCATAGTCTTTGCACATCTCGGTATTTTAGACCCCGGCCCGAATATAGCCGAAACTCCACTTGCATACAGAAATTCATAATCTTGCTGGGGAATGACACCTCCGGCAAATACAATAATATCTCCTCTGCCTAACCTTTTCAATTCATTGATAAGCTCTGGGATCAATGTTTTGTGTCCACCTGCCAGTGAGGAGGCACCTATAAAATCAACATCATTTTCGGCAGCTTGTCTGGCAACTTCTTCCGGTGTTTGAAACAAGGGACCCATATCCACATCAAAACCCATATCTGCAAACGACGTAGCCACAACTTTGGCACCACGATCATGGCCATCCTGCCCCATCTTAGCAATCATGATCCTTGGACGCCTGCCCACTTCTTCTGCAAATTGGTCCGTTAATTCCAGGATTTCCCTGAATTCGCTATCACCAGAAGACTCTTTAGAATAAACACCCGAAATAGTTCTTATAGCAGCTTTGTGCCTGCCAAAATGCATTTCCATTGCACTGGTTATTTCTCCCAGGGTAGCTCTTCTTCTGGCAGCTTCTATGGCTAGTTCCAGAAGGTTGCCTTCTCCGGTTCTGGCACATTCGGAAATCTGATGCAGCGCCTTTTCAACTGCAGTATGATCTCTTTTTGCTTTAAGATCATTGAGCCTTTCAATTTGTGCATTTCTTACTGCAGTATTGTCCACCTCCAGTACTTCAAAATCAGCTTTCTCATGCACCTGATATTTATTGACGCCAACAATAATGTCTTTACCTGAGTCAATTCTGGCTTGTTTTCTGGCTGCAGCTTCTTCAATCCTCATTTTGGGTATACCCGTTTCTATTGCTTTTGCCATGCCGCCTAGGGTTTCGATCTCCTGAATATGTTGCCAGGCCTTTTCCGCTAGCTCTTTTGTCAGGTATTCTAGGTAATAGGAGCCACCCCATGGATCTACTACTTTGACTATATCTGTTTCATCCTGGAGGTATAACTGAGTATTTCTTGCTATACGTGCAGAGAAATCCGTTGGTAATGCAATCGCTTCGTCCAGTGCATTCGTATGAAGTGATTGTGTGTGTCCGCATGCAGCAGCCAACGCTTCTATACAGGTGCGTGCTACATTGTTATAAGGATCTTGTTCACTTAAACTCCACCCAGAGGTTTGAGCGTGTGCTCTCAATGCCATTGATTTGGGGTTCTTTGGATTGAATTGTTTTACTATTTTGGACCATAGCAATCTTCCTGCACGCATTTTGGCAATTTCCATAAAGTGATTCATGCCTATAGCCCAGAAAAAGGAAAGCCGCGGGGCAAAATCGTCAATGCCCAATCCGGCTTCAATACCCGTTCGAATGTATTCCAAGCCATCCGCAAGGGTATAAGCCAGCTCAATATCTGCTGAGGCTCCGGCTTCCTGCATGTGATAACCAGAAATGGAAATAGAATTGAACTTAGGCATATGTATGCTGGTAAACCGGAAAATATCGCCTATTATTTTCATAGATGGTTTCGGAGGATAGATATACGTATTGCGCACCATGAATTCTTTCAGAATATCATTTTGTATAGTGCCACTCAATTTGTCTATGGATACGCCTTGCTCCTCGGCTGCAACTATATAAAATGCCATAATTGGGATGACTGCCCCATTCATGGTCATAGATACAGACATTTTATCTAATGGTATCTGATCGAAAAGTATCTTCATGTCCAAAACCGAATCGATAGCTACGCCTGCTTTACCTACATCGCCTACTACTCTTGGATGATCAGAATCATAGCCTCTATGCGTTGCCAGGTCGAATGCCACTGATAGACCCTTTTGTCCTGCTGCAAGATTTCTTCTGTAAAAAGCATTGGATTCTTCTGCTGTAGAAAATCCTGCATACTGACGTATGGTCCATGGCTGTGTGACATACATATTAGAGTAGGGGCCCCTTAGAAAGGGCGGCAGGCCTGCTGCAAAATGAAGATGCTCTGCATGTTCAATATCCTTCCTGGAAAAGATTTGCTTCACCTTAATCCTTTCTGCAGTTTCCCAGCCTACTTCAGCTTGCATATGTTTCCTTTCAGGAGAATTAAGAGACTGATTTATTTTGAGCTTAGAAAAGTCAGGTTTCATGACTGTCGTTATTTAACTTGTTAGCATGTTAGGCCTGGGATAATATAAAAAGTTTAGCTTGAATAGCACTTAAGATTTCAATGGCGTCCGATTTAATATGGATGAAAACATCCACTCCTTCTTTCTTTAGCTTCTCTGCTATTTTTTCAGGATAACCAGCCAGTACTAAGATCTTATTTTTTGAAATAGCCTTAAAGTGTGCCGCAAATGCAGCCGCATGCAATTCATATTCCTGGTCTGAGGAACAGATCACTACAACATCTGCTTCACTTTTAGCACTTTCTTCTGCGGTTTTTTGTACATTATTAAAAAAGAATTCACCCATAATTTCAAAACCGGCAGATCCGAAGAATTCTGCGGCAAACGAAGCCCTGGCCTTTCTTATGGCAAGATTGCCAAAGCTGGCAAGGTAAACTTTTGGAATAAAGCCAGTCGCTTCAAAATGCTTCACCGTTTTGTTCCTTAACCATTCAAAGGATCTGGCAGCATGTTGCGGGAGGAGTAAAGGAATTTCTCCTTCATTAACTGGTATGTTGTTCACATCTTTAATTGTTGCTATTTCCTGTAGGTTAGGATATTTATTAGTACCAACATAAACCCTTTTCCTGTAGGCTATTTCCTTTTCTTTTTTGTGCCTGACAATTCCAATTTTCTCCTGGATCATTCCTGCTTTAAAAGCTTGAATAAAGCCTCCTGCATCTTCAATTTCCTTGAACAAAGCGAGTGTGTGTTCTGTTAGACTTGTTGTCAGGTTTTCCAGATAATATGAACCAGCCGCAGGGTCGACCACTTTATCAAAATAAGATTCTTCTTTCAGCAAGTTTGAAATATTTAAGGCAATTCGCTGGCTGAACCTGGAGGGCTCATTAAAACTATGGTCATGGGGATAGGTAAGCAGAGCATCGCAGCCGCCAAGTAATGCAGACATGGCCTCTGTTGTGTTTCTAAGTATGTTCACGTTGGAATCATAGAAAGATTTGGACCAAACAGAATTAGAGCTTATGATCTCAGCAGGTGCATCAATATTATAAGCATTCAAAATACTTTTTAGTAGTATTCTTAACGATCTTAGTTTGGCTATTTCAAAGAAATAGTTACCTCCAATTGCAGTATGGAGTAGAAGATCCTTAATAATAGCTGAAGTTGATAATCCTCTTTCTGATAGCTGATCAATAAAATCTGTGAGTTTATTCAAAGTAAAGGCAAGTTCCTGAACAGTGTTTGAGCCAGCATTAACAAATGCGTGGGATTTGATGACCAGGGTCTTGAAGTTTATAGCAGGTTGTGCTAATTTGATTACTTCTGTCAAAGCATCATAGTCCGGTTCAACACCACTCGTAGTCCATTCATCAAGAACATCAGTTTCATAGAATCCCCGGATATTTTCAGGTTTTATTCCAATTTGCTCTAAAAACTTGAAATAATTAGTGCTGAATACTACATCAGGTCTGGAAGCGGAAAATGAAATGTGAAGCTTTCCTGGATCAAGGTTTTTCAACAGAACAGAAAAGTCCACTTTTTGAGCATCATTGAGCCTGAATAAAATACCATTTGCACCAAATTGAACCATTTCTGATGCTAATTGGTTGGCTTGTTCAGCATCAAAAACGGAAATTTGAGTGTAGTTCGTCCAATCCCGTTTTGTCATTGAGGGAAAGTGTTGCTGCTCTTTTAAAAGGCTATTTTCACTAAAATCTTCTGCTGTATAAAATGGTTGTACCGAAAAGCCTTCATCTGTTTTCCAAACTAATTTCTTTTCAAAGTCTTTCCCTTTCAAGTCTTCATTAGCTTTTGCCTTCCATTGTTCCTTGCTAACAGGTTCAAATTCGGAAAACAGTTTCATTTGTATGCCCATTTTATAATGTTCTTAGATATTCGAAGCCTTCTTTATTGTATCCAGCAAATACTAAGTTATTAAAAGAATTAACGTTTATCTCCATTTAGTTTTTTTTCACAAAGTTCAGTCAATACCCCAAATGTTGACTTTGGATGAAGAAATGCTATATCGAGTCCTTCTGCACCCTTTCTCGGTTTTGTATCAATGAGCTGTATTCCATTTGATGCTGCATCTTCTAATTGGTTTTCAATATTGTTTACAGCAAAAGCTATGTGATGTATGCCTTCACCTTTATTTTCAATGAACTTTCCTATTGGTCCATCCGGAGAAGTGCTTTCAAGTAACTCAATCTTTGTTTGACCAATTTTAAAGAATGCAGTCTTTACTTGCTGATCTTTAACTTCTTCAACGGCATAACAAGTCAATCCTAATATGTCTTCATAATATTTAATGGCAACTTTCAGATCTTTTACAGCAATGCCAATATGTTCAATATAATTCAGGTCCATTTGATACTTTTTGAAAATATAAATAATGTTTACCAGTTAGCAATGATGTTTTATTTATCAATTCTCCATATTAAACATCCAAATGGGCGCGTCTAATCCCTTTTCTCCTTAAACTCTTCTGAGAGACTGTAATTCCACTACAATTAATTGATAAATTTGAAGTTGTAATTGTTTATTTTCTGAATT
>CBKWHA010000124.1:0-15548 GCA_966674115.1 uncultured Chitinophagaceae bacterium | reverse complement strand
GCCGTCCCAACATGTACACCGTATTCTTCTCTGTTCAGATTTTAGCTTACTTCCTTCTTCCAAACATTCACAACGCTATAGCGTTTCAGATTGTTATCTTCCTGATCCTGTCCTGCTATGGTGGTGGTTTCTCTACCATCCCTGCTTATATAGGCGATATGTTTGGAACTAAAGAATTGGGTGCTATTCACGGTTATATTCTTACTGCCTGGGCCGCTGCCGGTATTGCAGGTCCTCAGTTGTTAGCCATTATGACCGATGGCAAAAACTACCATGCCCCCATGTATTTCTTTGCCTGCTTGTTTATAGTGGCGCTTACTGTTTCATTCCTGATCAGGTATGAGATCAAAAAACTAAGAGCAAAGAAAAATGCAGAAGTGATCAAAATTCAAGAGGAGCTTGTAGAACTGGCAAGCTAAAATAAATAAGATAAACATTGAAATAAGGCAAAAGTGCTTCATAGCCTTTTGCCTTATTCGTAAAATGATAGGTTATGAAACATGCCAAATTAGGCTTAATAGTTTTGTTTATTGCCTTAACTGCTACCGTAGTTTCTGCCCAGGGTTCAACTGATTATGGATCAGGGCTCAAACTAAACCTGGATAATGAAGGAAACAAATTTGTCCGTTTTATTTTCTGGAACCAGATATGGGCTAAAAGTGTTAAAAACAATCCGGGTACGCTAGTAGGTAGCGAGCCGGCAGACCGTTCATTAGACATTGGCGCCCGTCGCATCCGTACCATAATACACGCTCAGATTTCACCCCGTTATTTGATCATGGCTCATTTCGGAGTGAATAATCAAACGTTCAACAACTCCAAAAAACCCCAGATCTTTTTTCATGATGTTTATAACGAATATGCTATTGTACCAACCAGGAATCCCGTAACCGGCAAGGTGAACAAGAGCTCGCTTTATGTTGGTGCTGGTTTGCACTATTGGAATGGTATATCGCGTATCACCGCAGCCAGTACCCTCAACTTCCTAATGATCGACGCACCCATATTCAACTGGCCTACATTGGAAGTTTCTGACCAGTTGATCAGGCAATATGGTGTTTATGCGAAAGGAAATATAGGCAAGCTTCATTATACTTTTAACGTCAATAAACCTTTTGCAACAGCTACAACTCCTGTTGCCGGCGGACCTGCTGTAGACAACAATGGTAATTCAAAAGCCGCTATTGGTGGATACGCTGATTACCAGTTTTTCGAGCAGGAGGCTCAGGTGTTACCTTTTAGAGTGGGCTCTTACCTGGGTACAAAGAAAGTACTGAATGTAGGTGCTGGCTTCTTTAACAATAAAGAGGGTACCCAAAGCCTCACTACGACCAAAATATTGAACAAGCATGATATAAACATCTACGCAGTTGATGTATTTGCAGATCTGCCGTTTGGTCCAAAGGAAAAGAACATGGCCGTGACGGCGTATAGCGTTTTATACGATTATAATTATGGTCCTAACTATTTGCGCACTACTGGTATAATGAATACAGGTATTGCAGACACTGCTTTTAATGGGCTTAAAGCTCAGGAAGGAGCCGGAAATGCAAGGTTTATGTTAGGTACTGGAAGAATATGGTATACGCAAGCTGGTTTATTATTGCCAAAAACCATTAGCAAGAAACTGCGTATACAGGCCGTTGCGTCTTATACTTTGAAGAATCTGGAAGCCTTAAGCGAAAAAGGACATTATTACGATTTTGGATCAAACTTCTTCATCGATGGACATAATTCCAAGATAACCATTCAATATTCCAGCCGTCCTTTATACAACAATAACAAGGTATTTAAGCGAGCTGGTGAATGTTTGATGCAATTCCAGGTATATCTCTAAGTATGTTAAAATGATATAAGCGTCACAAACACTATTTTAAAATCACTTTATACAATGACGAACGTCACTTACCAGGAGCAATAGTGAGACTAAGTTTGTGATACAAAATTCAACAATCATGGAAATAGATGTCAATGTTATTTCTTTCGAGCCCGGAGTATGGAACTCAACGATCAATGTATATGATTTTGTTGTAAAAAACATTAGACCCTATACTGGTGATGCCGCATTTTTATCAGGTCCGTCAGCCAAAACCCAAAGACTTTGGAGTGAGGTAAAAAAGGCGCTGTTGCAGGAAAGGGCAAATAATGGTTGTCTTGCTATTGATACTGAAACAATATCCACAATAACAGCTTTTCGTCCCGGTTACATCAACAAAGAAGATGAGGTGATCGTGGGCTTGCAAACAGACCAGTTGCTGAAAAGAACTATGAAACCTTTTGGTGGCATTAAACTGGTAGAATCTGCAGTAAAAGAACGCAACTTACAAGTGTCTGACAGGGTAATTGATATCTTCAATTATGCCCGCAACCACAATGAAGGTGTATTTAATGCTTATGATGCCGAGATCCGTGCCTTCCGTTCTAAGCACGTGTTGACAGGTCTTCCTGACAACTATGCCCGCGGCCGTATCATTGGCGACTATCGCCGTGTTGCCTTATACGGTACATACCGCCTGATCCAGGGTAAAAAAGAAGATTTCGCTAAAGTGGGCGGTGAAATGACAGAACACAAAGTACGCCTGCGCGAAGAGATCAACCAGCAGATCACAGCCTTGAAAGACTTGACAGCCATGGCGGCTGAATATGGTTTCGATATCTCCAGTCCGGCTGGAAATTCTATAGAGGCCGTTCAATGGCTTTATTTCTCTTACCTGGCAGCAGTGAAACAGCAAGACGGCGCTGCCATGTCACTGGGTAATGTTTCATCTTTCTTAGATATTTATATCGAGAGAGACCTGGAAGCAGGCTTGATCACCGAAGAAGAAGCACAGGAATTGATCGACCAGTTTGTAATGAAATTGCGCCTGGTGCGTCACCTGCGTCCTGGATCTTACGATGAGATCTTTGGTGGCGATCCTACATGGGTTACTGAAGCGATCGGTGGTATCCTGCACGACAGACGTACAAAAGTGACCAGGACATCTTTCCGCTTTCTGCAAACTTTATACAACCTCGGACCTTCTCCTGAACCAAACCTGACAGTGCTGTGGTCGCAACAACTGCCGAAAGGATTTAAAAAGTTCTGTGCACAGGTATCTATTGATACATCATCTATCCAGTATGAAAATGATGATCTGATGCGTAATTGCAGAGGCTCTGACGACTATGGTATTGCCTGCTGTGTTTCTTACCAGGAAATCGGCAAATCGATTCAGCACTTCGGTGCAAGGGCAAACCTGCCAAAAGCTTTATTGATTGCTTTGAATGAGGGTAAAGAGGAAAATGAAGGTACTCAGGTGATCAAAGGCATTCCTGCTCTTCCTGAAGGATCATTGGAATACTACAGGGTTTGGGATCTGTTCAAACGCACACTGAGTGAATTGGCCCGTGTATACGCCAAAGCCATGTATATCATCCACTACATGCATGATAAATACTATTATGAAAGTGCGCAGATGGCTGTGGTTGATACCGATCCGCACATTGACATTGCATATGGCGCTGCAGGTATTTCGATCATAGCCGACTCTTTATCTGCTATCAAGTATGCGAAAGTGACGCCGATACGTAATGAGCAAGGATTGACAGTTGACTTTAAAATTGAGGGCGATTATCCCAAATACGGAAATGACGATGACCGTGTGGACAGCATCGCCAAAGAAGTGACAAGCTACTTTATCGGCGAGCTGCGCAAACACCAAACCTATAAAAATTCTACGCCAACACTTTCATTGTTGACCATTACATCCAACGTAATGTATGGTTCTAACACAGGTGCTACACCTGATGGAAGAAAAGCCGGAGAGTCTTTTGCACCGGGAGCAAACCCAATGCACGGACGCGACTGCAGTGGTGCTATTGCTTCCTTGAATTCAGTGGCTAAATTGGAATATGAAGATGCCCAGGATGGTATTTCCAACACCTTCTCAATGATTCCAAAATCATTAGGTGGCACACGCGAAGAGCAGGTTCAGAACCTGGTAGCCACTTTGGATGGATATTTTGGTCAGATGGCACATCACCTGAATGTAAACGTATTAAACCGTGAAACATTGATCGATGCCTACAATCATCCGGAAAACTACCCTCAGTTAACCATCCGTGTTTCTGGTTATGCGGTAAACTTCATACGGCTATCAAGGGCGCACCAGTTGGAAGTGATCGCACGTACCTTCCATGGTAGTTTGAATTAAAGATGGTTTTTTTCATAAGCGGTTAAAGTCAGGCTGGCGTAAAAACCTGTCCTGGCTTTATTTTAATAACCAGAAAATCTCGAACCCATAATCCTCTATCAACTATCATCTAAACTTAAACCATGTATTTCCCACTACAGAATATTGAGGCAGCGAAATTGAATGTGGATGATCCCGACCATTTACGAATCCACTCCCTGGAGACCTTTGGTACACATGACGGCCCGGGTGTAAGAATGGTAGTTTTTGTACAGGGTTGCCAGTTTCGTTGTGTGTATTGCCAGAACCCGGATACACTGGACGTGAAAGGAGGGACACTGGTAGAGATCGATGAATTGGTAAAACGTGCGATCCGTCAGAAAGGCTTTTTTGGAAAGGAGGGAGGTGTTACAGTTTCAGGGGGAGAGCCCTTGTTGCAAAGGAGCAAGCTAATCACTTTCTTCAAAAATTTACACGAAGTCGGCATCAATACCTGTTTAGACACCAACGGCCGTTTGAATAATGAAGAAGTGCACCAACTACTGGAGCATACTGATCTGATTTTACTGGATGTAAAACACATCAACGATGAATGGCACCACAAACTGACGGGCTTGACTAATAAGAATACACTGGCACTGGCTGCTTACCGCGAATCAACCGGTAAGCCTATGTGGCTGCGCTACGTGCTGGTTCCGGGCTGGACAGACCAGGAAGAATATGTAGAAGAATGGGCACGCTATTTTAAAGATTATGAAACAGTGCAACGTGTAGAGATTCTGCCTTTTCACCAGTATGGCAAGCATAAATGGCAAGCATTAGGGATGAATTATATACTAAAAGACCTGGAATCACCATCAGAAGAGATTAAACAACGAACTTTTAAGATCTTCAGCAAATACCTCAAAAATGTAGCGTTAAAGTAGGAATACGAGAAACGCCAAATGTGAAAAGGATTCTCTTCCTCTAAATTTCACGTTTGACGTTTCTCGTATTCACATTTCACGTCCTCCTTTCTTCCTAAAAATAAACGATACAAGCCTTGGTGTTTGGCTACGATCATCTGTATCAAACCATTCATGCAAATGGTCACAAACAAAACCATTTTGCATGGCGGCGTTGAAGTACTCTGAAACATGATGGACAAAATATTCCAGGTGCAGAATATTGCCATCCTTTTCAAATTTTGCACGGCTGCCCTGCAATTGCTTATAGGGGTGTAGTTCGCATATATAGAACAACCCACCATCATTAAGAGTGTGTGCCGCTTGCTGGAAAATAAAAGACAAGTCTTCTATATGTTCCAGCACAAGGCTGCTTGTGATGAGGTCAGCTTTTCCAAAATTCCACGGCTTAGTAATATCAGCCTGCAGAAATTGAACCTTGTCATCCTTGATTTTTTCCTTGGCAACCTGCATCATTTCCTCCGAAAAGTCTACTGCTATAAGTTGCTGACACCTTCCCGCAAGCAATTGTGTATTTTTACCCGTACCACATCCGATTTCAAGAATACGCTCAGCTTTAATTGGTTCCAGTAGCGTTCTGATGACCTTGGCCTCAAGATCACGCGTTAGGTTATTTACATTATCATATGTCTCAGCCCAATTGTTATATGCGTCCTTGGTTTGCATCTTGTTCTTCTGATGCCCGTTTTTAAGGGTTAATCAGAGCGAAGGTAATGTCAAAACAAAAAAGTGCAGTTCCCCGCACTCTTTTGTTTTGATTATAACACTAAACTTTACAAAGAAGCATCCTTTGCCTCACCCAGCTTCGCATGTGCAGCCGCTAAACGTGCAATAGGCACTCTCGGTCCAGAGCACGAAACATAGGTCAAATCCAATTCATGGCAAAACCTGATGGAGTCAGGTTGCCCGCCATGTTCTCCACATATACCTACCTTCAATTCAGGGTTGGCTTTACGGCCCCATTCAACAGCAAATTGCATCAGCTTGCCAACGCCTTTGGTATCTAGAATTTCAAAAGGATTGTGAGGCAGGATATTCTTTTCAGCATACAGTGGCAAAAACTTATTCTCTGCGTCTTCCCTTGAGAAGGAGAAAGTGGCCTGTGTCAGATCGTTAGTGCCAAAGGAGAAGAATTCAGCTTGTTTTGCCAGTTCGTCTGCTTCCATACAGGCCCGCACAACTTCTATCATCGTACCGAATTTGAACACCAGCTTAATGCCATTTTCATTTTCTATTTTTGTTTTCAACTCCTCTACATAAGCTTTTACTTGTACCAGCTCTTCGGCTGTACATACTTGTGGCACCATGATCTCCGGTCGCACTTCAATTTGTGCTTTCTGGCATTCCGCAGCAGCTTCCAGGATGGCCTGTATCTGCATTTTATAAATCTCGGGATAGGTTAATCCTAACCTTACACCTCGGTGCCCTAACATTGGGTTCACTTCGTGAAGTTCACGCACTTTCTTACGCATTAACTCTTTCTTTGTTATGGCTTGCTCAATCAGTTCGGCACCCTTGTCATTGAATGGCAATGCTGTTTGAATGGTTTCGCTTTCTGCATGTAGCAAACGAAGACTGTTGTATAGATTAGTAACCCCAACGGCCGTTTCTTTCAAATGACGCAAGTGCTGCAACTCTTCTCTGAGTTCATCTTCTGTAGGAAGGAATTCATGGATCGGGGGATCAAGCAAGCGTACAGTTACTGGCCTTGGAGTCATAGTGGTAAATATGTCCAAAAAGTCCTGCCGTTGAATAGGAAGCAACTTGTTCAGAGCTGCTTCTCTTTCTTCAGGTGTATTAGCCAGGATCATTTCCAGTACTATTGGCAAGCGGTCCTGTGCGTTGAACATTCGTTCCGTACGGCAAAGGCCGATACCCATAGCACCATATTCCAATGCTTTCTTTGCATCATGTGGGGTGTCGGCATTGGCCATTACTTTCAGTTTGGCTATTTCGTCAGCCCAAAGCAACAGGGTTTTGAGTTCATCGCTGAAAATAGGTTCTACAGTTGGAATCACACCCTGGTAAACATAACCGGTTCCGCCATCAATAGTGATATAATCACCTTCATGCAGAGTCTTTTCACCGATCTTTGCCTGGCGCAGTTTTACATCAACATGAATACCTTCTGCACCAGCTACACATGGCTTGCCCATTCCCCTGGCTACTACAGCTGCATGCGATGTTTTACCGCCACGGCTGGTTAAAACGCCTTGAGAAGCAAAAAAACCATGGATGTCCTCAGGCTTTGTTTCCTCCCGTACAAGGATCACTTTCTGACCTGTGCGGCCAAGCATTTCAGCGCGGTCTGCATCAAATACACATTGCCCGGAAGCGGCACCCGGCGAAGCTGGAAGTCCTTGTGCCAGAGGTTCAGATTTATGCAGTGCATCCAGGCGCGGATGCAGCAACTGTTCCAGCATTTCAGGCTTGATACGTAATAAAGCTTGCTCTTTAGTCACTAAACCTTCCTTGGTCATTTCCACAGATGTACGCACCATGGCGGTAGCATTCATCTTACCATTGCGTGTTTGCAAACAGTAGAGTATGCCTTTTTCAATGGTATATTCAAAATCCTGTACTTCCTTGTAGTGGGTTTCTAATTTATCTCTTAATTCTTCCAGTTGACGATACAGTTCAGGCATTTCTTCTGCCAGTTGGGATACTGGTTTGGGTGTGCGGATACCCGCAACGACATCCTCTCCTTGTGCATTTACCAGGTATTCACCAAACATTACATTTTCACCGGTTCCAGGATCACGGGTAAAGCCTACACCAGTCGCACTATCGTTCCCCATGTTGCCAAACACCATAGCAACAACGCTTACTGCAGTACCATTGGCCATCTGTGGAGTGATACTGAACTCCCTTCGGTAATCAATAGCCCTTTTACCCATCCATGAATTGAATACTGCTTTGATGGCAATTTCCAGTTGTTCAAAAACATTTTCAGGAAAAGGTCTGCCGGTATGTTCATGCACAGCTTCCAAAAAGCGCTGGCTGATCTCCTGCAGGTTTTCGGCACTTAAGCCAATATCTACTTTTACACCGGCCTTCTGCTTGATCTCTTCGAAAATGCTATCAAACTTTTCATCAGGAACCCCAAGAGCTACTTTACCAAACAGTTGTATAAAGCGCCGGTAAGCATCATATCCAAACCTTTCATTTTTGGTTTGTTGAATCAAACCCTGGAGCGTCTCACTATTCAAACCCAGATTGAGAATGGTATCCATCATGCCCGGCATCGAAAGGGCAGCACCGGAGCGTACAGAAACCAACAATGGATTTAGCGGATCACCAAAACGTTTGCCTGTAGCAGTTTCCACCTGTTGCATCTGGTATTTTACTTGTTCCAGCACACCTTCAGGGAGTTGGTGATTTTTATCAGCGAGGTAGGTAAGGCAGGCTTCAGTCGAAATGACAAAACCAGGAGGTACATTAAGGCCGATCTGCGTCATTTCGCACAAATTGGAACCTTTTCCGCCTAGTAATTGTTTGTTTTTGCCGTCGCCTTCATGAAATGAGTAAACGAATTTCTTTGAGGTCTTAGGAATGGTCTCTGTTGCAGCTACTTGGGATCGCTCGAATGTGTCTGGGGTGTTCATGATTATAGTTTTAAAAGGTAGTAGAAGGTAGGACAGGTTTGCACAGAAGTTTTATGACTTTACTCATTGATGATTGTAAGAATTATCATTCCAATTGGTTGCACCTTACCTAGCTGGCCAGCCTTCTTTGTTTTTACTCTGTAAAATTATCAAGTATCCTTTATTTCATTACTTATCTATTTCGGAAGCAAAAAGCCTAGTGTAAAGCTTGATTTAATACCGGTTAAAAGAGATTGTAAAAGATAATACGAAATAAACCGTGTAGGATCATGGCGGTAATCAATCTTTCCTGTTCGCTTGCGTTCAGGCAATGTTTTATCCTTATTCAAAGGAATGATCAGATGCCGGAGCATGAAAGATGGAACCCGGGCAACCCTCTTTCCTTTTGTCAAATCCTTTTTTAATTGTTGTATGATAAGATCATGATATTCGCCTACGATCTTTCCCGCGGCTTTTTCTTTTGTAAAGTTAAACTGAAATCCAAGGCTGTCCAGCAAACCCGATTTAATTCTTATTTTACCAAGGTTTTCTGAAGAGGAATGAAGCGCTGGTAGTTCTAAGTCGACTATTGCTCCTTTTACATAATATTTTTCCGACCTCAACGGTAAATTAA
This sequence comes from uncultured Chitinophagaceae bacterium, assembly GCA_966674115.1. Classification (GTDB taxonomy): domain Bacteria; phylum Bacteroidota; class Bacteroidia; order Chitinophagales; family Chitinophagaceae; genus Flavisolibacter. The sequence goes on along the minus strand of CBKWHA010000124.1, from coordinate 6,193 downwards.
TAGATGCATAAACTTTCCCGGAACCCATAATAGACCCTTGTGTTTCCGCAATCATGTACAATGGGTCTCCCTTTAGCGGATGATTGATCAAGGGCGATAAGGAAAGCCACATGTTTTCAATTCTTATAGTTCCAGATTGGGGACCATCATCCGGGAATTCTTCATAAGCAACTGAGCTGTTTTTTACTTCCAGTTTTTTCACTCTTATATCCTCCGGTATTGTTTTTAGATATGCAACAGGCAAAGGGAGTGGCTTCAGCCTGCGTGGAAGCCTCCTATCCCGGAAGACGTATGTTTCGCTTTGCTGAATGGATATTTCATCAGCCATCAATTTATTATCAAACAGTTTAAAAATATTTGGTTTCTTGATGGTAATTCCCGATATGGTAGATTCAATGCGATCTGCCTGGTAGCCGATCCTGTGGCTGAATTCAAATTTGCCATATCGAGGAATTATTTTTAATGAATTGATAAAGAGCATTTCTTTTTTGCTATCTAATTCTAACTTGTCGATATCAACATGATGAAGTGCAAGTTGTTCCGAATAATGAAGGTTGTGCAAAGAGCAATCCAGGGCGGCAAAATGGAAGCTGTCTTTTTTATCATCATTGATAGCTAACTCATGAATAGCAACATTCCCATTTAATCGAACTTGATTTATACTGCTTTTATATTCAAACGAAATCTGGTTAGCCTTAATCGAATGTGCGTCAATTTTCAAAGGCAGCTTTTTCAGGTTGTTAAAAAGGGATGATCCATCCTGTAAAGAACGTGGTGATTTTTTAGATGTGTAAAAATCAATTTTGATTTGAGGAATGATAATGTCTTCAACAATCAATCTTTTTTGCATCAGATTCATCAATTGCGAATGCGTAAATTCAATTTGTGGTACAGATACATTCATTTGGTCTGTATTTGTTTCTTTATTTGATGCTAAATAATTGTTGTCCGGCCTTATGACTAATAAATCAATCCTGAAAATTGTTCTCCGGCTATCCATTTCTATTTTCTTTACCTGAAAAGTGTGATTCATGTTGCGTAAAGGATAGGAAATTTGGGATAAGATGCAATTAAAGTCGCTAAAGTGCAGGCGATCGTTAACCGTTATATCATTGTTAACCGTTACATCATAGAGTGTCATAAAGTTCCTAAGCAGGAATTGGTCTTTTTTCCCAGTCTGAAGCCATACCTTGGATGGTGTTATTTCAAGAGTTTTGATAGATATCTGTCTAAAAGGAATGCGGATTTGACTAAAAAGATCAGCGAGTGCGGTGTCATTTTTCCTTAATAGAAATTCATCCAGTTTTATATTCCCTTTTTCAAGCTTTACTTTATTCAGGAGAAGTTTTTTGCTAAAAATTAGTTTGAAAATATGTACACCTGTAATTGTAACCTTAGGAAAATAAAGTACATGCTGATGATTGTGCAAACTATCAGGTTTCAAACAAACAGATAAACTGTCTATGAAAGCTGAGGAAGCAAACAAATTGACCCTTACCGATGAAAGATGAACTTGTTTTCCAGGTAATAGTTGTTCCAGATTTTGGCGGACCTTATTTTGGATTGTTATTCGCAAAAATGCGAATACAGCTATAAAGGAAAGAAATACTGCCAGAAAAATAACTGAGAGCCTTTTCGCTTTTTTCCATTTTGTTTTCACATCGTTTGAGCTTTGATATACAATTTAAATACCGGAAGTTCTTTAAATATTTACGTAAAACAGATTAATTAGTTGTCTGTAGTTGAGGTTGAGGTTAAGGTTAATGTTTAAAACTGAGAGTCCTGTATCTTCTTCAGTCTCATCTTTATTAAAAGTAGGATCTACCTGCTGCATCACTCCTTTGCTACTTATTTGCTAGTGGTAGGAACAGACATCCGCTACATACAAGTAAGCCGCGTTAAGGTGGAAAATATCGGCAGTCCTTTGTATAAACTGCCCTAGTTAGAAAGGGACATTCATGCAGTTCGCATTTTGGGTATTCAAAATAGCCATGGTGCGTTTTTTAGGTAGTTGGTTTTGACATGGTTGCCTAGGATTGCGATTCTGACTACTCCAAACGCTAACCAATAAGTGCCTGATAATCTACAAAGTAGAGAGAAACGAACAGGGTTGTGGAAAATTGCTTAAGTTCGGATAATAAAATGTTGTAGGCAATTAGAATCCTGTTTTATGAGAAAAATATACGTATTAACAATCACTGCATTTGTCCTGCTTGGTTGCTCGTCCAAGTACAAGTATTGGGATATATCAAAGTTTAGGATTAGTTCCGATGCTTTGCAGAAAGATGAAGAGATTAAAGTCATTTACACCAGTCAAGGTCCGGACAACAACAAAGACATGGCTTACTTCATACATCTTATTGTAGTCTCTCAAAAGACTGGTGATACTGTTAATGTACTTACAACAGTCAATAATGGTTTTGAGGAAAATGTAGGAGATGAAATTTTCAACTTCATCGATAAAAACGATGCAATGGCTCATCTAATCAATCATGACCTCAGTGGCGTTACAGAAGTAAAAGAACTAGAGAAGTTTGAGAAGATCAACTTTGAGTCAATTAAGAAGGTTGCACGAGATCCAAAGTTTGATTATCTGGCAGATAACAATTACCCATCTATAATTGGATACATTGGCAAGGTCTCTGGACCATAGAGATAAACTGCCTACAACATAGAGGTTAACAAATGCAGGGCAGAATAACTATCTTTCACCAGTAAACCAATAGCAACGAAAGGAAGTAAGCGAAGCTGTAGGAACCCAGACTATCCAGCCTTCGCCAACCTCCTAAATCCGTTGTACGCCATTAAACAACTACTCTGTGGAATTTAAAGAAGAACAGGAAATAGAGAATGCAAACTTAGTTATTAACCATTTTGGTTATTGGCCTTCTTTTCATGATGCAGAGGTCATATCCCTGTGCTATAAAAGAAACTTTCAGGAAAGCTTTCCTACAGTTGAAGTTCGGGTGTATGCCTTTGAAATGACTGACAAATTGAAAGGTAGACACTATGAATTAATTAAGCATTGTCTCATTGAATTTGAACTGATTGGTATTTATGCCAATAGCATGGATGGTTTCAATCATCAGAATGCACTTTCTGGAATCGACTTCGACCGAGAAGGTGAATGGCTGATTTGTGAACTACATGCTGCCTATGGTGTAGATGCAGAGTTTTCATGCAAGCGAATACGGATTAAAAGTCTAACGCCAGTAGATGAAGACAGCGTACAACAATAGGTTGGGCTGTCATACAGGTTTCCTCTTGTAATTCAGCTTCAGTAACACTACCTTAGTCCTAAATATGGGCTGAGCCTGAGGAGCACGGACGTCCTGTACAGACAGCAAGCCCTAAAAACCGTTGTACGTAACTTTGAAACCATGCAAAATTCAACTGCTTACAGAAGTTTAGTTTTCCTATCTCTCCTACTGTTGTGTGTATACTGTATGGGTCAAAACCCTACAGTAGAAAAGAAATTTCGGTTCTTAACTTATGGCCTTCTCATGCCTGGCGGGCCTGACGTAGCTGCCCACAATCTAATAAGTAAAAAATGGGGCATTGAGTACCATTGGGTGGCAGGGTGTGTAGTGGATGAAAAACTGAGAGACAGCGTTGTAGTCGAAAATAAGAAAGTGGATGCCTTGCTTGTGGCGGAGTACGGCAAAGAGTGGCGAGAGCAGTTCAATCAAGAAGTAAAGGCAGAAACGAAGCGGCAGTACGCCGTTTATGCAATCCTTGACCATACTGATTTTATTCTGCGAAAAAAGGCGGAAGTAGGAAAGGAAGACCATATGTTATTTTACCACCTGACACCTGTCCCCGGCACAACGCAGTATGATGTCTTGATTGAAGGTTGGGGAAAATTGGATGGAAAAGAGGAATATCTTATCTACTATAAACTGCTTGTAGACTGTGAAACAAAGTCTCTGCAAGTTTTGAGTGACAAACCGACCAAAAAATAAACACGCACAACACTCGCTTACCAAAAGAGCGGCAGGACAAACAACCATGAAACAACAGAACATTTTGTTTTCTTCAGAAATAAATTCAACAACAGTGCTTCCAATGCCGCTCCTTCGGTAAGCGCAAACATTAGCAGCTCCTTCTCTAACCTTACCTTAATGATCTTAATGAGACACAACATTCAAATCATATCAGCTCCTTCAATATTAGGACTAAAGCCAAGCGGTGTCGAACTCCTCGGTGAGCGTTTATTGGCTGCAGGTTTAATGGATGGCTTACAACCTGTCCATCCTGTTATTCATGTTCCCACACAAAACGAAAGGTATAGCTTTGAAATGGACGGCAAAACCAAATGCCTCAATCCAGCCCAAATACATGATTTCTCTTTAATGCTGTTAGAACAAATATCCAGGCAGTTAAAAAATGGAACTTTTCCACTTGTATTAGGGGGCGACTGCAGCATATTGCTGGGGATACTGCCAGCAATGAAAAAAGAAGGAGCGCTTGGGTTGGTTTTTGTAGACGCCCATGCCGATTTTTATGAACCTTCTCAATCAATAACCGGCGAAGTTGCTGATATGGACCTGGCGATAGTAACAGGGCGTGGTCCTGACATCCTAACCAATATCGGTGGCTTAAAACCATATGTAAAGGATGAGCATGTAATACACATTGGACAAAGAGATGCGCAGGAGGCCAAGAAATTTGGGGCGCAGGATATAAAAGCTACCGCAATCAACTGCTTTGACCTCGAGCATATAAAATCGAAGGGTTTAAATAAAACCCTGGATGAAATTCTTGAATTGGTAAATGCGGCAGACCATAACGGCTTTTGGCTGCATTTTGACACCGATGTATTGAGTGATGATGAGAATCCTGCTGTGGATTATCGTTTAGCGGGAGGTTTAATAGTAAAAGAAACGGAATATTTATTAAGCAAGCTGCTCGCAACAGGTAAAATGGTTGGAATGAGTGTAACCATTTTTAATCCTAAATTGGATACAAAAGGAGAGATTGCAGTAAAAATTGCCGGTTGTATTAATAAGGCCTTTTTCCCAAACAGGAGCTAACAACAATATTGCCACCATAAAGGCTTTCTGCTACCTTTAGGCTACAATCAACAATCAAACAACAGAACAAGGCGGTAGCTGCTGTATCTCAGACTGCCTGCACGGAAGCAATACCTTCTAAGCTAGTGGTACTAAACAAATGAACTATGCAGACGAATATACTTTGGACAGGAAGAGAATATTACTCCTTAGAGAACTGTTTGGTAATGACCACAGATACAGGATCGGAAATAACCTCAACCATTATTGGGCATTATGACGGAATGATTTACAAAGTGGAATACTTCATTAAAACCAACCAAAACTGGGAAACGCTTTCTCTTGAAGTGAATAGCCGGCACAGTAACCAGACTCAATTGATAAAACTTGAAGGTGATGGAAACGGTAATTGGACAAGCAGCGGTAAAAGAGCTAACCAATTCAATGGATGTATTGATGTTGATATTCCCTTGACACCTTTCACCAACACCTTACCAATACGCAGACTTAAACTAAACCAAAACCAGACACAAGAAATTCAGGTGATTTATTTCGACATCTTAAAACAACAAGTAAGCCCAATCCGCCAGCGATACACCTGCCTCTCAGGCACGGAATATCACTATGAGAATGTTCCTAATGATTTTGAAGCAACAATTCAAGTTGACGAATCAGGGTTAGTGGTTGATTATCCGACTTTGTTTGTGAGGACGGCGGCTCTAAAGACTAACTACCATTAACATAAAGCAGGATAAACTGTATTGACCAAACCTCTGTTTAAACACGTCTGCAACTTTGTTATTGAACTTACTCAAATAAAACTCTCAATCACCTGCTCCACGAAGTACCCTTCCAATCCTTTGGCTTCTCCGGCCAACTCTTCACAAACCTAATATTCCCCGACAGCGGCCCCGTGATCTCAGTAACCACTTCACCTCCTGGCACCTGAAACTGCACACGGTCAAAAATCATATTCCTTCCATCCAAAATGCTGATCAAAGAATCCTGGCTTTGAATATTCACATTTCGAATAGTCATGTTTTTAATATCATGTCCGGTAAAAAGGTTCCTGCAACGAACATCCACATCCTCAATCTGCACATCTGTTAATGGCGATTCAGGAATACCTTTGACTTTAATAAAATACTTTGCTTTTTCTACAATGATATTGCGCGCCACAA
>CBKWHA010000123.1:0-15581 GCA_966674115.1 uncultured Chitinophagaceae bacterium | reverse complement strand
ATGCGATAAACCAAGCAATGAGAGTAATTCTTCTGCCCTTTCTTTTACGCTTGATTTTCCTTTTCCACTCAACCAACCTGGTATGCATACGTTTTCCAAAGCAGTGAACTCTGGTAGCAGATGGTGAAACTGAAAAACAAAACCAATGTGCCTGTTGCGAAAATTGGCCAGCCGTTTACCTTGCAGGAAAGTAATGTTTTCATTATTCCAGAAAACCTCCCCGGCATCAGCTTTGTCCAGGGTACCCACTATATGCAGCAAAGTACTCTTACCGGCACCCGAAGAACCGACTATACTTACAATTTCTCCCTTCTGCACTTCTAAGTCCACGCCTTTTAGAACTTCTACGGTCCCGTATTTTTTATGAATATTTTTTGCTGAAAGTATGGCCATTATTGTTTCCTCGCCCTCAAATATCTGTAAACAAACCCGTTTAACAATGACATCAAATGTCTTTAGAGAGTTCCATTTGGAAAATTGCCGAATAAATTTACTTTTGCGAAAATTTTGAATTATAAATCCGGTGAATCTGGCATAAAAATTATGCTTCATCAGGGAAAAAATTATTACTCAATTAAACTGATATAAAATGTTCTGGACATTAGAATTAGCCTCTTACCTTGAAGATGCTCCCTGGCCTGCAACTAAGGATGAGTTGATTGATTATTCCATCCGCTCAGGTGCCCCTATTGAAGTGGTGGAAAATTTACAGGAGTTGGAAGATGAAGGTGAAGTGTATGAAAGCATTGAAGATATCTGGCCTGATTACCCGTCACAGGAAGATTTTCTGTTTAATGAAGATGAATATTAACTCCCGTACCGCTAAAGGGAAGTAGAAAAAATTAAAGCCTCCAATTGGAGGCTTTACTATTATTCTTTATTTCTCTTATACCTTACTTTTCTTCTTGATGTACAGCCATCATCTGATTCACAAGCGCTTCACTAACACCTGTAAAGGAGAAGCCGCCATCATGAAACAGATTCTGCATGGTAACAAAGCGGGTCAGATCGCTGAAGAGTGTAACGCAATAATTAGCGCAATCATCAGCAGAGGCGTTGCCTAACGGACTCATTTTTTCAGCATAATCAATAAAGGCATCAAAACCTTTTACGCCACTTCCGGCGGTTGTTCTGGTAGGTGATTGTGAAATAGTATTCACCCTTACTTTTTTGCGAACACCATAATGATAACCAAAACTGCGGGCTATACTTTCCAGCAAGGCTTTGGCATCTGCCATTTCATTATAATCAGGGAAAACCCTCTGTGCAGCTATATAACTCAAACCCACTACACTGCCCCATTCGTTAAGGGCATCCAGCTCCCAGGCAGTACGCAGCACGCGGTGCAGGCTCATGGCAGAAATGTCCAGCGTCTTCTGGTTCCACTCATAGTTGATCTCAGTATAGTGCTTGCCTTTACGCACATTGATCCCCATGCCTATGGAATGCAATATAAAGTCGATACCACCATTGAAATGCTGCTGACTTTCTTCAAATAGTTTCTTCAAGTCGTCCATATTCGTTACGTCAGCCCCGATTACAGGAGCCCCAACAGCATCGGCAAGTTTGTTGATCTCGCCCATACGCAAAGCCACCGGAGCATTGGTAAGTACCAGTTGTGCACCCTGCTCGTGACATTTCAAAGCAGTTTTCCACGCTATTGATTTTTCATCCAGCGCACCGAATATGATTCCCTTTTTCCCTTGCAGTAGGTTGTTGGACATATAATTTACAATTTCAGTTATATAATTTACAGTTCCTTCTTTGGGTTGAAACACCGCAAATGTAATGGACAATTATTTTTAACTACGAAAATTAGTTATTGCAACACCATTTCCCTGGCATTCTCCAGCGCAGCAGCAGTTGGTTTTTCTCCGCTTAGCATTTGTGCAATGGCAGTTATACGCTCGTCGGTGCTAAGCCTGCGTACACCCGTAGTGATGGCATTATTTCTTATATTCTTAAATACAAAGAAGTGTGCATCTGCTTTTCCGGCAATCTGGGGTTGGTGCGTGATGCAGATCACTTGTCGCGCAGCAGCGAGTTGCTTCATGATGATACCCACCTGCTTGGCCGCTTCGCCCGAGATACCGGTATCAATTTCATCAAAGATCAATGTGGGCAGATCGATCGATTGCGCCACCAATGACTTGATGCATAACATCAAACGGCTCAATTCACCACCAGAGGCCACCTTACGCAATGGCTGAAACTGGTTGCTACGGTTTGCATCAAAAAGAAATTCCACATCATCAAAGCCCGTAGTATTCAAAGCACCTTTTTCAACTTCCACTTTCAGGCGGGCATTAGGCATACCTACCTGGCGTAACATGGCATCTACTCTTTGCTCCAGTGGCTTTACCTGGCTTTTCCGGGCAGCAGATATCTTTGCTGCCAATGCTTCAGCCTCCTGCAACAAGAGCGCATATTTGCTTTCCGCTTGTTTGATTTCTTCATCAATGTTCAAAACGGCTTGCAACTTTTGCTCCAGCTCATTCCTGATAGCCAATAATTCATTGGTTGTTTTTACACCGTGCTTCTTCAATAACTTGTACCCTAGCGACAAACGTTCATTTATCCTGTCTATCGTTTGTACATCATAGTTAATATCGCTATGAAGGCGGTCAGCTTCTTCCGCTATATCCTGCAGTTCAATATAAGCCGACTCAATACGCTTTACCAGGTCCGGCAATTGTGGGTGCAGGGATGAAAAACCCTGTAATTGACTGCACATGCTTTTCAGTTGCCTGGTCACTGGCTGCTCACCTTCTTCCAGCTCATAATAAGCTTTTGCCAATGCATTTTTTATACCTTCAGCATTGGTCAGCAACTTAAGCTCCACCTCAATTTCTTCCAGTTCATTTTCCTTAAAACCAGCTTCATCCAGTTCATTAAATTGAAACTGGTTGTAATCAAACTCTTTATCAAACTGCTCCTTTTGTTGCCTCAGAGTTTCCAGACTGTTTTTAGACGATTGCAACTGGCTGAATAATTGCCTGTATTGCTTCAATAGTGGAGCATTGCCTGCAAGCGCATCCAGTACTTCGCGTTGAAAATCACTTTCTCCAATTTCAAGGGTATCAAATTGTTGGTGCAGATCTACGAGAAGATTACTCAATTGGTTCAACTGACCAAGATTAACTGGAGTATCATTGATAAAAGCGCGGGATTTACCACTGGGCGCAATTTCACGGCGCACCACCACTTCATCATTTATATCCAATTCATTGGCCTTTAAAAAGTCAATTACCTGCGCATGTACCTGTTCGTTTTTAAAAATGCCTTCAATGACACATTTTTTTTCTTTGTTGAGCAGAACACTACTTTCTGCCCTTTGACCTAAGATCAACCCCAATGCGCCTATAATGATAGATTTACCGGCACCTGTTTCACCAGTTAATATGTTTAACTGTGCCGAAAAATCTATTTCCAGCTCATGGATGATAGCATAATTCTGAATAGATAATTTGCTCAACATAATCTGCCAACAAAATAAGTCAATTCCTCTTTTCGCAAATAAAAAACCCCTGCAAAAGCAGAGGTTTTTTTATGAGTTTGTGGTTTAAAACAATAAACCAATCTATTTTACTTCAATCGAATCTACCAGATCAGAATCAACCAGGATGCGGCCACAGTTTTCGCAAACCATGATTTTTTTACGCTGCTTGATCTCGCTCTGTTTTTGAGGAGGAATCGAATAAAAACAACCGCCGCAGGCATCCCTTTCTACCGGTACTACAGCCAAACCATTGCGAAAATTGTTACGGATCTTTTCATAGCTGGCCAACAGGCGCGGTTCCACATGCTCACGGGCAGCCTGTGCCTTTTTGGTAAATTCGGTTTCTTCCTTCTCTGTAGCAGCGATGATCTTTTCCAACTCCCCTTTCTTGCCGTTTAAAACACCTTCCTTATTTGCAATGGCTTTTTTTGCCTTTTCCAAAGTCACTGCTTTTTCAGCAATTTCTTCATTAGCATCCTTTATATGCTTTTCACACAGCTTTACTTCAAGCTGCTGCATTTCTATTTCTTTATTAATGGCTTCAAACTCACGGTTGTTCTTTACGTTTTCGCTCTGTTTCTCATATTTTTTGATGAGCGCCTCAGCCTCTTTGATCGCTTCTTTCTTTTGCTGAATAAATTCGGTAATGCCATTGATCTCTTCTTCAATACGCATCTGACGGGCATGCAGCCCTTGGATTTCATCCTCCAGATCAGCTACTTCCATAGGAAGCTCACCTTTCAACACACGGATCTCATCCAGCTTAGATTCCACTTTCTGAAGCGTTACCAGCGAAACCAGCTTTTCTTCTACCGAAAATTCTTTAACATTAGCCATATAAAGTTTGTAGTTTGAAGTTTGTGGTTTGTAATTGTTTAGAATTGAATGCACCTGTCCTCCATCCCAAATCCCTAATTATCAATCCTTTACTTATTTAAAATACCTTACCGGGTTGGTGTTCAGGTTAGTTTTAAGGACGGCAAAGTTAGGGATTTTTTCCACCAAAAGGTCATAAATCAGTTCCACGGTAAACTGCTCACTTTCGTAATGGCCAATGTCGGCAATCACCATACGGCCCTCTGCATCAAAAAATTCATGATACTTAACATCAGCCGTAATGTAAAAGTCGGCCTTTTGCTGCAGCGCCCTTTTAATTAAGAAACTGCCTGCGCCTCCACAAACGGCAACCCTCCTTACCGGCTGCCCTCTTAATGCTGTATGCCGGATCACCTCTACACCAAACGTTTCTTTGATCATTCCTAAAAACTCCGTTTCCGGAACAGCCGTTTCCAGTTCACCGATTATTCCAGCCCCGATCCGGTCATGATTGTTCTCCATGGTAAAAATATCATAAGCCACTTCCTCGTAAGGATGGTTTTCAATCAATGCCTTTAGCACCTGGTGTTGTACAAAGAATGGATATACCACTTCGATTTTGGTTTCCTTTTCATAATGTCGCTCCCCAATCTCACCCACATATGGGTCGGCACCCTGCTCCGCTTTAAAAGTACCCGTACCCTCGCTGTTGAAACTGCATTCAGAATAATTACCAATATGTCCGCCACCCGCTGCAAAAAGCGCCTGCCGTACCTTTTCGGCTTTGTCCGCCGGGGCAAAGGTGATCAAACGTCTAAGCGCCCTCTCCTTTGGTTGGAGAATAGTACAGTTTTTCAGATTCAGTTTTGCAGCAATCTTGCCATTTACCCCCCTGATCACATTATCCAGGTTGGTATGGGCTGCATAAATCGCAATGTCAGATTTTATTGCTTCAATTACAGTCTGCTCTACATAACTGTGCCCATTCAATCTCTTCAATCCTCTAAATATAATAGGATGATGGGCAATGATCAGGTTGCAGCCTTTTTGTTTTGCTTCCTGCACAATATCCAAAGTAACATCCAGACTACATAATATACCGGAACAAGCCCATTGGCCATTTCCAGTGATCAATCCGGCATTATCATAATCTTCTTGTAGTTCCGGAGCAGCAAATCTTTCAATTATAGATATAACTTCGCTTATGTTCATAGCTGTAAGATAAGAGAATCTAAAAACACTGTTAAACACATTTAATAATATATTGGAAAACATAATGCCGGGAACAAAGCCCCGCAAAACCAGGAACCTCGAAGAAATTCATCGGCTCCAGGCAGCAAAACGTGCGCGCAAGCATTTGAAAAACAGGATACGGGATTATTCGCTTATGGTTTTGGGGGTGCTTTCAGCAGGTTTGGCTTAAAAGGCTTTTTAATGCCTAATGGTTTTATTGATGGGGGTGTGATGGGAATTTCTCTTTTAACCAACCACCAAACCAACATCCCACTCTCCATTCTGATTGTGCTATTCAATGCACCATTCCTGATCCTTGGCTACCGGCATATCAGCCGGATATTCAGCCTGAAAAGCATTATTGCAATTATAGCCCTGGCTTTTGCCGTAGCCATTATTCCCTATCCGGTAATCACCGATGACAAACTACTTGTTGCCATATTTGGTGGTTTCTTTTTAGGAACTGGTATTGGACTTGCTATAAGGGGTGGTTGTGTTATTGATGGCACTGAAGTATTAGCCATTCACTTAAGCCGGAAAAATAGTTTAACAGTTGGTGATTTTATTCTTACGTTTAACATCATTATTTTCTCGGTTGCAGCTTATTTGCTTTCTATTGAAGTTGCCCTCTACTCTATCCTCACCTACCTTTCAGCCTCCAAAACAGTAGATTTCATCCTGGAGGGTATTGAAGAGTTCACCGGCGTTACTATTATTTCTACCCATAGCCAACAAATCACCAACATGATACAAAACCAGTTGGGCCGGGGACTGACCATTTATTCCGGAAGAAAGGGTTATGGCAAAAGTGGTGTAAGTGATGAAAATATAAATATTATTTTTACAGTTATTACACGCCTTGAAGTAAACAGGCTGACCACAGAAGTTGAGCGGATTGACCCAAATGCATTTATTGTAATGCAAAGCATCAAAGATACCCGCGGCGGCATGGTTAAGAAGATACCCTTGAAAGAAAAATGAGAACATCAGAAATCTCAAATTGATAAAAATGATATCCGTATTTAAACCTAAAACCAGTTTTCTGCTGGCATTGCTGGTGATTACAGGTATGGCTGGCAGACCCTCATTTGAAACCATTTCAGGTGCGGAAAGGCGGTTTTTAACGCAACACCTGCGCGAATCAAAATTGAACCTGATAAAGAGTGTAAAAGGACTTTCGGAAGAGCAGCTGAATTACAAACCCGCTCCAGGCAAGTGGTCGGTAAAAGAATGTGTGCAACACCTGGCTGTTTCTGAAAATGAACTATGGAAAATGACAGAGTCCGTGATCAAACAGTCCACCAATAAGGAAAAGCGAAGTGAGATCAAAAAAACAGACGAAGAACTGCTGAAAGACTTTACCAACAGGAACCAGAAGTTTCAGACTTCCGAGACTTTTCTACCGGAAAAAGCCACAGGAAAAACAACCCGTGATGCCCTGGATGAATTTAAACAGTCCCGCAATAAACTAATAAAATTTGCACGGTCAACAACAGACGATCTGCGCAACCATGTCAGCATAACACCCGGAGGCGCATCGGATGCCTACCAGTTGATCTTAATGATCTCTGCCCATACGCAACGGCATACACTGCAAATAGAGGAAGTGAAAAAAGATAAGGAGTTTCCGAAGAAATAATTTGAACCTCATCTTTTCATTTATTTCCGAACAACGCTTGAACGGAGGATGTCTACATGAGGCTAACACCCTCCGATATTTAAATAATTACCTGATAAGAAGTCCTATATTTTACTGAATAACAAGTCTATTTACAATACTTGCGCGTTCCGTTACAAGGTTCAACAGATAAACGCCCGCAGCATACCTACTTGCCTGAAACTCATATATGAGTTTTCCATCCTTTGGAAAGCGGCCCTTCGAAAGTACTTTGATCAGTGCACCATTAGCGTTGTATAACTTTAACTCAAAAGAACCTTCTTCTGCATTCAGAACAGTAACCCTTGTTCTGTTCGATGCAGGATTCGGATATACAGTCAAACTAAAACTTTCTTCTTCAGGTACTGTAACATTAGATGAAGCATCTGATGCAGCTATTGTTGATTTGACTACTGCACTATTACAACTTCCAAGACTACATCCATGAGAAAGATGTGTTTGAACATTATTGACAGAGAGGCATAACTGTTCATTATTGTGACACACTCGTACTCTATCTAGATTGTTTCCACAACGAACATCGAACACACTAATCGTTACGTCTTTACTGGCAGTGCATCCAAATTGGTTGGTAGCAGTAACAATAGGTGTAAATTGACCGGAAACTTTTGGTGCAAATGTTGGGTTGGAAATAGTAGTATTATTTAAATAATCAGCTGGGCTCCAACTATAATCAGTAATGGATGGCTCTTCGTTAGTGGCAGTTAGCGTTACATTCTGAGCTCCATAACCAATGTAGATAGTATTGGCATCTCCACCGGTATATGTAGGATCAGTGCGGCTGACAGCTATTGATGGCTTAGGCAGAACTCCTGATACATGCACCATAGCTAATCCCGAGGCTGAATTACCATTATTGTCTGTTACGGTAAGAACTACTTCGTTTGCTCCTATATCGGAACAAGTGAAAACTGATTTGTCTAATTGAAAATATTGGATACCATAATGGTCATAAGAAGCACTATCAACATCCTTTGGTTGAATACTTGCCGTACCTCCTTTAAGAGTAACTGTTATACTTTTTGTGATCACAATTGGAGCTGTAGTATCAGATGCAGTAAACGACCAAACGTTCCCTCGGGCCACTTCTCCGTTCCGTACAGCATCTACCCGCCAGAAATATTGTTGCTGATGGATAAGATCATTGATAACAAAAGAAGTATCTAATATGCGCTCAGCTCTTGGCTGAAGGTTATCCGGAGAAGTTCCAAAATAAATGTTGTATCGCGAGCTAACTCCTTGCCAGCTTAGACGTACACTTCTGGGATCAACAGTAGGTGCGCCATGTTTAGGACCGGGATTAGTAACTTTTGTAATTAAAGAAGTGCCAGGTGTATTGATATACCACCGCTGCCAGGGCCCTCCGTTATGATCCCATACCACAAGTTGTGTTCCAACAGAAAGAGAGGCAGCCGGCACTTCCACAACACGTGGACTGACCATTGAAGTAAGAACAAAAGTCCCATCTGCTGTTCTTTCAATTTTAAACCGCTGGCAATCAGTCCCAAGCCTTGTCTGCAGTTGTAATTTGGCACCGTTATTTGGATTGCAAAGTTCCGCTGTTGTATCTGGAGACAAACCTGAGGAAACACCTCCTTCCACTCCGGCATCTATATAAGGATCTGGTGCAAGTCCAACCACCATTCCACTTTGCGCAGACGCTATTTCATAAATCCCATTTCCAACTGGGGTAAAATTCCATTGCTGGCATGTCAAGTTTGACCAATTTCCCTGAGCTACCGGCTCGCCCGAATTTCCTGTGCATCCCCAGGAGTCCCAAACCAGCTTACTATTCTGGTTCGTTATTTTATATCGTCCGGCCGCAACCCAATCGCGTGTAATAAATGGCCAGCCATTATTAAAGCCCATATTGGCAATATCAAGCTTTGCATTGCCATTATCACTGCCGTCATAATAATGCATCGAAACTATGTTTACTCCATTTTCGCGCAACAGTCCAAAATGCCCGGGACCTATATATTTGCCCGAAGTGCCAATCACCTGAGTGCCGCTTCCACTCTTTAGATCAACCCCACTCATGTCCGCATACGGACCAAAAACATTTGTAGAACGCCCCATCACAATGCGATAAGTGCTGCTAGTACCTTTACAACAAGCACCTCTGTTCACCATCAGATAATAATTACTTCCCTCCTTAAATAAGTAAGGAGCTTCCCAATCGGCTCCATTTCCACCGGCTACACGTACAATTGCAGCACCAGCCTTCCTTTTACCCGTTTCAGGATCCAATTCAACCACACCTATTCCTCCTGAGAACGATCCGTAAGTCATATAAATTTTTCCGTTATCATCTTTCAGTATAGCAGGATCAATAGCATTAACGTCAGATTTTGTTGCCGAGGATACAACCATTCCCAAATCAGTCCATTTGTAATCAGGAGCGTCCTGATCTAAAGTAGGACTGGTAGCTACGCCAATGGCTGATACTGGGGATCCAAATGTGGAACAAGAGTAATAGATATAATATTTACCATTCATATAGACACAGTCAGGAGCCCAGAATATACCTCCAAATCCAGGCACTGCCTGGTTGATCCAGGAAGGCCAGGTGCCAATTGGAAACACAGTCTTTGGACCGGTGTTCCATTTGAACAAATCCGTAGAATAAGCAGCGTAAATTCCGTTGCCGGTAGTAAACATCCAATACTTATCTTTTTCCTTGACGAGCGTGGAGGGATCATGCGACCCGTAAGCACCATCTAAAGCCAGAAGTTTTGAAATAAAAATTAGAATGGACAATAAGCAGATGACAAGGTGTTTGAAACATTGTTTCATAAGACAAGCATTGAAAGTGATAAGATATTATTTGCAGGTTTCTTCTACTCTTGCAAATACTTACGTTACCATCTTGACTGGATCCATCAGGAAAAGTAAATAAATCAGGGAAATACAAATGAAAGAAATGTTTGTTGGGCAGGTGTATAGGCAAGCAGGTTTCATAAACTTTATCGTTTAATAGACGTTTCTGTCTGTGAAGTTGGAATAAATATTATGATTTGCCTATAAAAATTGTATCAAAATTTCTTCAAAAAATATCTATTTAACCTTCGTCCATCTAAAGAATATATGATAATCAAATAATAGGTATATGCAGATTGCAAAGAACCCTTCCGGGATCCAGAGAAGGGTTCTTTGCTTTTACAATTAAGTTCAGCTCATTTTATTAACCTATCGCTGTATCACGATTCGTTTGGTAATGATTTGCTTTTCTGTGCTTAATTTAATCAAATACACGCCTTTTGCATAGCGGGCTGCATCCAGGTCATAGGTGAAAACAGCATTACCTCCTGTATTTCCAGTGGCTATGGTTTTGATCAAGGCTCCTTGCATGTTGAACAATTCAACCTTGTAATTGCCTTTTTCTGCTATAGAAGTCTTAATCCTGGTTTGACTGGCCAGAGGGTTAGGGTAAGCTTCTAATGTAGTTTCTACTGAGGTCATCTCCATGGTCTCTCTGCCATTTCTGCTTATGCTGGCTGTATTGCTGTTACCACAATTCGCAAGGCTGCAACCATGTGACAGGTGTGTTTGCACATCATTTGTACCAATACAAATGCCTTGACCATAATGACAAACGACAACTTTACCAGGCTCATTACCACAGCGGGCATCAATTACATTTATTGTCGTTGAAGCAGTAGCTGTACATCCATATTCATTCGTTGCTATAACTGAAGGACTAAATGTGCCGGCAGAAGACTGTGTAAACACCGGATTAGCTATGGTATCATTGCTTACTTGTGAGGAGTTCCATTTATATGTAGTTGCTCCAATAGCAGAACCTGTATTAAAAGCGGTAAGCGTTACACTTTGGGCTCCATAACCTAAGTATATAGTATGATCGTCACCTCCTGTATAGGTGTTATCTGTTTTCGTAACGGTAACACCTGGAGTAGGTATGGTGCCATTCACAGTGATTACTGCTGTATCAGAAGAAACATTGCCATTGCTGTCTGTAACAATAAGAATTACTTCATTGAGGCCTAAATTGGAGCAGTCAAACTGGTCTTTATTCAATTCCATTTTAGCAATGCCATAAGCGTCCTTACTGCCACCATCTACTTCCTGTGCAGTTATAATTGCCACGCCACCATTTAGTGTTACTGCAATGTCCCTAGCAATAGCAACAGGAGGAACAGTATCTTTAACTGTATACGACCAGGTATTACCAATTTCTGTTTGTCCATCGCGTATAGCATCTATCCGCCAGAAATATTTTCCTAAAGCGGAAATGCTGTCTAGTTGAAGAGAAGTTTGCGTTAATCCTGTATCTTTTAATAATAGAGAATCAGGATTGGTTCCAAGGTAAATATTATAGGTTTGTGCATCCCCTGTCCATTTCAACTGAATGTTTTCAGGTGATACAACCGGTGTACCATCCGCAGGCGACGGGTTGGAAGCACGGGCAATTGCAGGCTGGTTTAGCTTTACAAGTTCTAACACAAATTGCTGGTTAATGTTATCTGGGTTATAAGCCGCCTGAATTAAGTTTGCACCACAGGTACCGGATGCAAACTGAAGATATTTACCGCTATGTTTAGCAATCAGACGATAAGTATTTCCGCTGACTTTAACCAGCTTGAACTTTTGGTTATTGGCATCGGTATTGACTGTATATTGAATAACCTTTGCTCCATCAGCAAGTGAACTTCCTGACACATCCATAGATTTACCGCTGTTCACCGCTATAAAGGTGTAATAACCATTTCCTACGTGCTTAATGTTCCATTGTTGATTAGTTTTACCACTTCCTGGATTTTGCATGATCGCAGCTCCATTTGATGCTGAATTATTAAAAACTTCCAAAAGCTGTTTGGTTTTATCCATCGATCCAGCATTATACACCCTATAGGTCCCGGCTTGAAGTGTTAGTGTGTCTGCAGCTTTGAAGCTCACAGTAAAACTGCGGTCAACAGTATCCATTACAAAAGAGAACATCTTGTTATTAGTAACAATTGCCCCATTCTCGTCTGTCCAACTATCAAATTGATGTGTAGGATTGGCAATTCCTTTTAAGGTGACCGTAAGTCCTTTGGGAAATGTATTAGAACGGGTAACAAGACCACCTGTTGGAGTTTTTGAAGTAACAGTTACTTTGTATTCCGGTACCAAAAAAGAAAGTAAAGTAGAAATTACTGGGTCAGTAGACTTTTCTTTCAAACCTTCCAACACAAGCTTTGCCATTTCTATTGCACCCATTTCCTGGAAATGTGTAAAATCGGAATAGCCGTTCGGGTAGTTAGGATACTCACCTGGCTGCAAATTATTAAATAGATAATGAGTAGTATAATCCCTGCCTAGCTTTTCAAATAATGAATCAGATTTATATTCTAAGTCAATTACAGGCACATTCATTTCCTTTCCTAAATTGATCATGGCACCCCTGTAATTATTAGCTCCTTCCCGAAAGACATTCCGCATCACATCGCAAAACCAGGTATTCATATTCATGGGTGTTACCAGTATGGGATTAGCACCTTTCAAACGGCCCTCATTGATATATTTCTTCAGATATTCCTTATAGGTAGTTGTGTCTGCATATCTTTCCGGCTTGGTCCAGTCCCGGTCATTATGTCCAAATTGGATCATGTAAATATCACCGGGTAATAGCACGGCCAATACTTGTGCCCATTTACCTTCATCATAAAAACTTTTAGAGCTTCTACCACCAACGGCATGGTTCTGAAATTGAAGACTCTCTCCTTCCAGATTAAGAGTAGTGTTAAAGAAATACGGTAAGAAAGCACCCCATCCACCCCAGGGATACCAGGAAGCAGAATAGGTCATTACCGTAGAATCTCCAATAATATGAACTTTTTTGATGCCAGTAGCACTTACTGCAATGGTGATTTCGTAAGTAGTAACATGGCCATATTCATCTGTGGTTTCCACCTTGTATTTTCCTGATCTGGAAACATTCAGTGCCTGACTTTTACTGTTCTCAATTTTCTGCCCATTGTAATACCATTGATACTTTGCTGCATTTGGAGCAACAATGGCTCTTGCTTTCTGGTCAATTCTTATTTCATTTCCTGTAAAAGCAAAAGTGGCACTGTTAAACAAAAGGTTAAAGAATGAAAACAGCAGGAAATACTTTACACTGCTTTTTAAAAAACGATTCCTTTGATCTTTTAAACAGTTACCGGATTTCATTTGCAAAGCTGCGTTGAGGGTAAGGTGTAGTTTCATGTTTGTTTAATTAAATGATTATAGAGATGGGATGATTCATTTTTATCGCTGAATGATGATACGTTTGACGATGGTCTGTTTTTCTGTTACCAGCTTCACCAGATATATTCCCTGCGCATAGTCAGATGCATTTAGATTATAGGTGCATGTTTGATCACTTTGAGCTTTTCCCTGAGCCAAAAGTTTTATGAATGCACCTTGCATGTTATAAAGTTCTATGCGGTAATGAACCTGATCTGCTATATAGGCTCTTATAGTTGTCCGGCTGGTAAGTGGATTGGGATAAGCTTCCAGTGTGCTTTGCACCATGCTTATATCAATTTGAGCGCTTTCATTGCTTCTAATCCCGGATACATCACTATTACTGCAGTTCCCAAGGCTACAACCGTGTGCCAGATGTTCCTGCACGGCAGTTGTATCAATGCAAATACTTTGTCCGCTATGACATACTACTACTTTATTCAAATTATCACCACATCGCACTTCAATTACATTGATCGCAGTTGAAGTAGTAGCCGTACACCCAAATTCATTGGTGACTGTTACTGTGTAAGCATAAGCCCCTTCTTTAGCTGGTGTAAATACCGGGTTTGCAATAGCAGCATTGCTCAAACCAGCGGCAGGGTTCCAGCTATAATTAGAGGCGCCAGGAGCTGAACTAATATTGGAAGCAGTAAGTGTCAACTGCTGCGCTCCATAACCCAAAAGAATGGTATGATCATCTACTCCTGTAAAAGTATTATCGGTGCGACTTACAGCAATTGCTGGAGTTGGTATAATACCCATAACAGTTATAGTTGCTGTGGCTGTTGATGTGTTATCATAATAATCAGTAACAATGAGCTGTACGGTATTTTCTCCAATAGTTGAACAATCAAAAGCAGTCTTGCTCAACTCCATTTTTGCAATGCCATTATGATCATAACTTCCATTGTCTACTTGTTCTGTTGTAATAGATGCTTTACCAGTAGGATCTAGCTGAACAGTGATATTCTTAGCCAATGCAACGGGTGGTACTGTATCTTTTTCTACTGTTATATTGGGCCTGGAAATGATCATACCCTCACCCAGGTAGAAGCTCGGATGAGGAGGTTGGTTATACGCAGAATTTTGTAATGCTACCTGCACCCTGTACTGCGGATCATGCATCAATGTGTATAGCCTATGATCAGTGGGAATGGTGGTGGTCAATAAAAGTAACTTTGTATTATCTGTACTCCGGTAGATAACTTCCTCTCTCCAATCTCCCAGGATGTCAGCAGATAAACCAGGGTTTGCTTTAGTACCGTTATTAGATGCAGCACCAAATTGATCGAATAGAACAAGTGGTTTACTTGTACTTGTTGTATGATCCCACTT
Organism: uncultured Chitinophagaceae bacterium; assembly: GCA_966674115.1. GTDB lineage: Bacteria > Bacteroidota > Bacteroidia > Chitinophagales > Chitinophagaceae > Flavisolibacter. The sequence goes on along the minus strand of CBKWHA010000123.1, from coordinate 786 downwards.
CTCCAATTTCGTGCCATCCAGCAGTTCTCGTTGCAGATCTCCATCCCACCAAAGACCAAAGTTCATAGAAGAGGGTCTGCTGGTAGAAATCTGCTGCCCGCTACTGGTATATAAGTATCCTCTTGGTCCCCATACTTCATAGCCCTTGTAACGTGGATCAATATCTGCAGCCATACAACGGCCAATATCTCCGGTAGTAGGTACACCCCACAACGGCTGACCGGTTTTGCCATCTTTTAATACAAGGCCATTCTGACCATAAGAGCGCTGATCTTCATGACACATCCACACTTCCTGCCCGGGCCTGTCAGGGTCCATATCAGTCATGTGGATGGCATCACCATGTCCCAGTCCATTGGAATACAAACCCTTACCATCATCATCAATAGCACTGGAACCATTGCAGATTTCGTCTCTTCCATCTCCGTCCACATCACCGACTGTTAACTGGTGATTGCCTTGCCCATAATAAGCTCCATTGCCTGGCGTGTTGCTGTCAAAGGTCCAGCGATGTGTTAGTTGCCCGTTTCGCCAATCCCAGGCAACGCGTACCAGTCTGGTATAATAACCCCTTCCCATGATCAGGCTAGGCCTATGGCCATCTACATAAGCGATGGCAGAAATAAAACGGTCAACGCGGTTGCCATAACTATCACCCCATGAAGAAACTGTACCTCTTGCCGGTAGAAAATTTGTGGTAGCCATTGCGGCCCCGGTCACACCATTAAAAATGGTAAGGAATTCAGGACCTGATAAAATGTACCCACCGCTATTTCTGTAGTCTTT
>CBKWHA010000122.1:0-15650 GCA_966674115.1 uncultured Chitinophagaceae bacterium | reverse complement strand
TTTGCCAATTCCTTTGCTTGCTTCATATCCTTCACCACTACAGCAGGAGCATTTGCAGCCGCATGAGAAAAAGTTGCTCTGGTCTCTTCGTGGTTTGGCTTACCATGTATCACAATAGTGTACTGGTTTTTAGCAATAACCTCACTGCGATTCCAAACTTTTTCTACAAACGGACAAGTAGTATCATAATTTTCAATCTGGATACCGATCTTCTTCAGCTTATCTTCTATTTCAAGTGTAGTTCCAAAAGCAGGAATCAATACAATATCATCAGAAGTTAGGGATTCAAAAGGAATGATCTGCCTGCCGGCATTATCCTGTAGAAAAGAGACGCCTTTAGCCTTGAGATCCCTGTTCACGTGAGGATTATGGATCATTTCACTTAAAAGAAAGATCCGTTTGCCCTGATGCTCTTCTATTGTCTTAAAAGCTATATCAATAGCATTCTCCACACCATAGCAAAAGCCAAAATGGCGCGCCAGGTAGATGCGGATAGGACCAAAATCCAGAAGTGTAGGCGAAAAATTCTTTTTCATCCGGTCTTCTTCCTTCCGTTTCTTCTTAATAGCAGAGATTAATGGACTTCTATAGACAACAGGAACATCAAAGCTTTTCATAAATCTTTTTCGTGCCGCAAAATTAACAAACACGGAGTTAAGGAATTGGAAAAAGGTCTACATCCTATTATATAATGTTGTCCATTCTCTTAAAAGGTGCTCCGCAGCCCATGAAAGCTGTCCAGGAAGCAGCCGCCACCTCCAATTTTCCTGATTAGATGATGGAATATTCATCCGGGCATTTTCATCAAGTGATAGAACGTCTTGCAATGGCAGTATAACAGTTCTCCCCACAGAGGCATAGGCCAACCGTCCCAGAACCCTGCTTACCTCCTGTTCAGGAACTGAATATCCTAAATATTGATTTAAACGGTGCCGGTCTCTTTGACCTTCCTGCCTGTACCAACCCAACGTGGTATTATTATCGTGTGTCCCGGTGTAAACGACGAAGTTCTCTCCGAAATTGTGAGGGATATGTGGCGAATGTGCGATATCCTCACTAAATGCAAACTGCAATACCTTCATACCGGGCAGGTGAAATTCATCTCTCAAGCGGTAAACAGGTTCATCTATTTCACCCAGGTCTTCAGCCACGAATGGCAACCCTCCTAATGCTTCCTGTACGACAGAAAAGAAATCTGAACCCGGCCCTTCTTTCCATTCACCATTTCTGGCAGTTTCCGATCCTGCCGGAACTTCCCAATAAGCGGAAAATGCTCTGAAATGATCCAGACGTACCAAATCAAATAACTCCTTGTTCTTCTTCAATCGTTGTATCCACCAGTCATATCCTCTTTCCCTAAGTACATCCCAGCGAAATACAGGCATACCCCAAAGCTGCCCATCATCACTAAAAGCATCCGGTGGCACCCCAGCTATACCAACACGATTACCTTTTTCATCCAGGCTAAAAATATCCCTGTGCGACCAAACATCTACAGAATCATAACTCACGTAGATAGGAAGATCACCCAATAGCATGATGCCAAGCTGATTACAATAAGCTTTTAATTCCTTCCATTGCTTCATAAAAATAAATTGAAGCCACTTGGCTTTATTAATGGCATTGACTTGTTGCTCTTCCAGTTTCTTTATGGCCGCAGGTTGCCGTTTCTTTAATGTTACCGGCCACTCATACCAGGGCTTGCTTTTATGTAGTTTCTTCAATATTGTATAGAGTGCAAAATCATGAAGCCAATCCTTTTCCTGTTCGCAGAATTGCTCAAAAGAAAAGTGAGCCGCCTCATGACCATTGTGCAGAAAGTTCTCCCAGGCTCTATCAAATAGTTCTGTTTTTATGCGTTCAACTTCCGGGTAATTAACTTTCGATTCCGAGGACAAATAAATTCCTTGTAAATCATTCTGATGGAGAAATCCATCCTTTACCAGCAATTCAGGGCTTATCAATAAAGTATTACCTGCCCTGCTCGATATGGAACTATATGGTGAATGCCCCTGCCCCTCTTCTGTTGGGTTGAGCGGTAAAAACTGCCAGAAACGCTGATGACAGCGATACAAAAATGAAGCAAATGCTTTCGCCTCAGGCCCCAGATCACCAATACCAAATGGTGATGGTAGTGAAGATACATGTACCAGTATACCAGCACTCCTTTGGCTTACTGGTTGGTACATTCTTAATAAAGCTACTGGCAAGCCTTTGAATATAGCTTGTATTTTTATATCCTTAGTTGGATTATTTCTTGTTTGTAATAATAAGTGTTCCCAGCCACCTATTGATTCCTGAGGAAGAATAATGGCTGTGTTTTTCCAGTCAATTTCTGTAATGGAAGCATTTTGTTCCTGGCAAATAGCCGTCAACTGCAATGGTACTGCAATGATCACCCAGGTCTGTAAGTATCTCCTTGCGAAAGCAAATACATGTTCTTTATAAGCACCGCTTATCTGAAGTGGAATATAATCCCCACTTACAAAAAGCTCAGGATGATCCAAACGCAACTGCATAACAGCTTGTAACAGCCATAATTTAATACGGCCATCATAGCGGGTTTCCCAAAGTTCTCTAAGAAATACATCTATTGGCGAGCCATCATGATCAGCTAAATTTTCGAACAATAAGGTAAGCTTATCAAAATTTACCGGGCGACGGTTATCCGGATCTACAAGACTTAGATCCCATAACTCAGTACCTTGATAAATATCTGGAACACCAGGGCAAGTGATCTTAAGCAACAATTGAGAAAGCGAATTTACAATGCCAAAATCTGCTATTTTCCGGTGAAAAGGTTCAAAGCTTTTCCAGAAAGGTTTGCTTTTATCCATTAATGCGACAGCAAAAGCTTGAACTGAAGCTTCATATACCTCATTGGGAGATGTCCAGTTAGAATGGCGCTTTGCCTCTCTTATTGCTTTTTGTAAATACTCCTGAATGCGCTCTTTATAATTCCCTTCTTTTTGTCCAGGCATTGGATAGGTACCAATCAAGGTTTGATAGATCAGGTATTCATCATTTACATCAGGTGCGTCATTTTCCTTAAAATCAATTGTAAGCTTCTGCCAAACCTTCACATGCTGAAACCATTCTTCAGGCAAATCTGTTAATACATTCAAACGTGCACGAACATCCTCCCCTCTCTTGGTATCATGAGTAGAAGTTGCATTTAAAGATAAAGGCCACAGTTCCTGGCGTTCTTTCATTTTCAGATGAAATTCATCAGGCGTCAAACCAAAAGATTCAGGAGCGTCACCCACTTCATTATGACCAATAAAACGGTTATAGGTATACATTAGGGTATCTTCAACTCCTTTAGCCATCAAAGGACCAGTAAACTGCATACACCGTTGATAAAAACTTAAGACACGTCTGTTATAATCTTCATTCCTTTCGTGTGGTTTATGAAGTAAAACTGCTTCTAACAAACCTGCTGCCCCGACAAGTTCAGCATCGGTTTTTCGTATGCGGTTAATGATTTGTTGTACAGCCTCTGTTTCTTCTCTTTCCAAAGGCATTTTATTACCATAATAGCGGTAAACTGGGCACTGGATTAAAAATTCGCCAATAACGTCCCTAAGATCTTCTTTTCTTATACTTGAAAATGCCCTCTTTTCTACCAGATTTGATTCAATGAATAAATGATAAAGATTGTCCAATTCACCCTGCATGTATTCTAGTAATATTTTCCTTTTCTTTAAATACAAATGGTGATGAATGGATGAAAAATCATCCATGAGTTCCTGATAATAATCAGTAAAAACCTCTTCACTCCTTCTGTTTGTAAACAGATTATTAACCATTGAAAGAAAGTCATAACCGGTATTTCCCTGAATGAGCCAATGTTTTGGAAGCCCTTCACCAGGTTCTAGTATTTTTTCTACAACTATATAGGTTTCCTCTCCTACTAAATTCCGCAATCTTTCCATGTATGCTGTAGGATCATAAAGCCCATCTATATGATCTATTCTCAGGCCTTGAAATAGTCCCTTTTCTATTAATTTTTCTACATAATTATGATGAGCCTGAAACACTTCATCATATTGTATATTCAAACAGATCAATCCATTTACAGTGAAGAAACGGCGGTAGTTGATTTGTGTATCAGTTTCTTTCCAGTGACAAAGCCGATATGTTTGTTCACCCGCAATTCTTAATAATAGTTCTTTGTCTTTATTTATATTCGATAACCTGCCGTAAACTGCCGATCGAACAGTTTCATTCTTCATCAACCCTGCTAACTGCAAGCGAAACTCATCCCACAAACCAGAGTAAACTTTGGCATCTTCTGTTTGCTTTATTCCAGGCATTTGTTGCACCAGTTGCACTAATGCATCTGAACGCATTTTTTCTTCACCATCTAATATTGTTGCATATGACTTGGGATGTAATGGATATGTACTATTGTAATATTGAAAAACAAAACGATGATCGTGATAAGCAATTTTCAATTCACCATTTTTGATTACTTCATCAAGACTAGTTCCTAAAAATGGAACCATTAGTCTTCCCTTATGAAAGTCCCCTGACCAGGTAATATCAAAAAAAGTAGCATAAACAGATTGCGGCCCTTTCTCCAGAACATCCATCAGCCAAGGGTTAGATGAATCAAAAGCCATATGATTAGGCACTATATCCTGAAGCCAGCCAATACCCTCCGATTTCAATATCTGATTCACCTCTTTCAATTGTTCTTCTGAGCCAATTTCAGGATCAATTCGGCTTACGTTTAAAGCATCATATCCATGTGTACTTCCTGCAATAGATTCAAATATGGGGGAGGCGTACACTGTTTTTATCCCTAACCTTTTCAAATAAGGTATGATCTTTTCAAAATCAGTTAAGTTGAAGGATTTTTGAAATTGTATCCGGTAAGTCGCTACTGGATTATACATGGTCGTTAGAATAAAGAATGAATGATTCTGGTTGTAATAGAATGTTTTCATCGCCAGATACGAATTGAGGTACAGCAACCGTTCCGTTCCATTCAGGTGCAGCAGAATCAATTAACTTTTTCCACTTATCTGGTTGAGGCGGTACCTTTACTGCCTGTTGTACACCTGAAAAATTCATAAAACAAAATACTTGCTGCTCATCATGCCATCGTTGCAGCAATAACACATTCTTACCTTCCAGGACATCTGCGGTCACATTCTTATGGTCAAGATGGTAAAGAGCTTTCTGCTGCTTGCGAATTGCAATAAGCGTTTTATAAAAACGGAACATGGTAAGGTGTGACTCTTTTTCAAGCAGATCCCATTGCAGTTTAGATTGTAAAAAAGTGTTTTCATCCATAGGGTCAGGAGCTTCACCTTCAGCATGAAAAGCTGCAAATTCCTTTTTCCGGCCCTTCCGTACTGCTTCTGCCAATTGCGGGTCTGTATGACTGACAAAATAAAGGAATGGATGCAGTTCACTCCATTCTTCACCCATAAACAACATAGGAATGTAAGGACTTAACAAAACTGCACCGGCTAAAAGTTTTTGCATTTCAAAGGAAGCTAGAACACTGGTCCGTTCACCCAACATCCGGTTTCCTACTTGATCGTGGTTCTGTGAAAAAACTACAAATTGGCTCCCATTATTTTCATTGGTCTTTACACCAAACTTCTTTTTTCTGTGAGGTGAGTACTGTCCGTCAAAAACATAAGCATCCTTATATGCCTTTGCAAGGTGGTGGATTCCTTCAAAATCTATAAAATATCCGTGCCTTGAACCTCCTGCAGTTACCCGAAGTGCATGATGAAATTCATCGATCCACTGAGCATCCATTCCATAACCGCATTTCTCCACCGGATTGATGAAACGGGTATCATTAAGATCAAGTTCTACAATGAGATAATGTGTTCTGCCCGTTTCTTTCATTAAATCATTTACACGCATCTTAAGTTCACGAAGGATATGAACCGGGCTAAAATCCTTTATAGCATGAACAGCGTCAAGCCGAAGTGCATCTATATGAAAATCTCTTAACCACATTAATGCATTTTCTATAAAATATTCTCTTACTCCATCACACCAGGCATCATCAAAATTGATGGCGTCTCCCCAGGGTGTTTTATACTTTTCAGTAAAATAAGGTCCAAACAAAGAGTGATAAGCGCCTTCTGGACCTAGATGATTATATACGACATCCAATATGACTGCTATTCCTTTATTGTGGCACTCATTAACCAAATGTTGCAATCCTCTTGGGCCACCATAAGAATTTTGAACAGCAAAAGGGGCTACGCCATCGTATCCCCAATTTCGGCCACCGGGAAATTGTGCAATAGGCATAATTTCTATTGCATTTACACCTAACTCATTAAAGTAATCAAGCTTTTGTTCTAAGGCCGAAAAAGTACCTTCAGGTGTAAAGGTCCCTGTGTGCAACTCATAAATGATATATTCTTCTAGTGGTGGATTTTTCCATTGTAAATCTGACCAAATAAAGTTATTCAAGTCAATGGCTTCGGAAGGCCCATGTACGCCTTCCGGTTGTAAGAGTGAAGCCGGATCAGGCAAAAATGCAGCTCCATCCAATAGAAAACGGTAAAAACTTCCCTCTTTGATTTCGTCTGTAATCAATTGCCAGTAACCCACCTCCTTCATTACCAATTCTAACCGTTTTTCATTAGCTAATATTAATTCTATTTTTTCTGCTGACGGCGCCCATAAAACAATTACAGCCTTACCCTCTTTATTGAAATTAATCCCAAGTTTTCTCATAATTTCATTTTAGCGAACTGAAATTCACAACATCATGCTTCTTTCATTACTTTTCCTTTAGGTACCTTGGTTGTTGGTTCTATAGTTTCTTTAACTTTTGATCTTAAGAGCAAAATCGATCTTCCTGCAACTTTAATGGATTCTTTAGCTTTATATATCGCGTTTTCAAACTCCATATCAGTTGTATCCAGTTCTTTAATCCAATTATATCCATATTGTTTGGCTGGAAGTTTGAAAGTGAGGGATTCATGAAATGCATTAAAAATGAGGTAAAAACTGTCATCATAAATATGCTCACCCTTTGGCCCTACGGAATGTATCCCTTGGCCATTCAGGAAAATAGCCAATGACTTGGCAAAATCAATATTCCAGTGTTCTTCTGTCATTTCAGTCCCATCAGGTAAAAACCAGGCAATATCCTCCAGTCCTATACCTTTAATAGGTAGTCCCTGAAACCAGCGCCGTCTGCGAAATACCGGGTGATCTTTTCGTAATTGTATGATCTTTTGTGTAAACTGAAGCAGGTCTTTGTCTGCCAATTGCCAGTTGATCCAGGAAACCTCATTATCCTGGCAATAGGCATTGTTATTTCCTTGTTGGGTACGACCCAGTTCATCCCCGGCCAATAACATGGGAACTCCTTGAGAAAGGAAAAGAGTTGTCAGGAAATTTCGCTTCTGGCGTTGTCTCAGTTCAAGAACGACAGGATCGTCAGTGGGCCCCTCCACGCCACAATTCCAGGAATGATTGTTTGACTCTCCATCATTGTTATTTTCACCGTTTGCCTCGTTGTGCTTTTCGTTATATGAAACAAGATCGTGAAGTGTAAAACCATCATGAGCCGTTACAAAATTGATACTCGCAGTTGGTCTACGGCCGTCGTTTTTATAAAGGTCCGAACTGCCGGTAAAACGTTCTGCAAATTCTGCCAGCATACTATCTGCGCCACGCCAATAATCTCTTATACAGTCTCTGTATTTGCCGTTCCATTCTGCCCAGCCTGGCGGAAACTTACCAACCTGGTACCCTCCTTCTCCAATATCCCATGGTTCTGCAATAAGCTTTACCTGGGAAATTGTAGGATCCTGGTGTATAATATCAAAGAATGATCCCAATCGGTCAACCTCGTGTAATTCCCTGGCGAGAGCCGAAGCAAGGTCAAAGCGGAAACCATCCACCTGCATATCTACTATCCAGTAGCGCAGGCTGTCCATAATCAACCGCAAAACGTTAGGGAACTGCGCATTCAAGGTATTACCTGTGCCTGTATAATCCATATAATACCGCTTATCCTCAGTAAGTCTATAATACAACGCATTGTCAATCCCACGGTAAGAAAGCGTTGGCCCCAAATGATTTCCTTCCCCAGTATGATTGTACACAACATCAAGGATCACTTCAATCCCCGCCTTGTGCAATTCTTTCACCATATTTTTAAATTCAATGACCTGCTCTCCCAAACCACCACTGGCTGAATAGCGTACATCCGGAGCCAAAAAACCGATGGTATTATATCCCCAGTAATTTGTCAAGCCTCTTTCATTTAAATGCCTATCAGATACAAAGTGATGTACCGGCATGAGCTCCAATGTGGTGATACCTAGCTCCTTCAAATAATTGATAGTAATAGGATGTGCAATGGCAGCAAAAGTGCCCCTGATTTCTTCTGGTAAATCAGGATGTGTCATGGTAAAGCCTTTTACGTGAGCTTCATAAATAACTGTTTTATAATAGGGAATATTAGGTTTTTGCACACCTTCCCAATCAAAGCGATGATCTATTACAACAGATTTGGGAATATATGGTGCACTATCTATATCACTAAAGCCTAAGTCTTCCTCTCCATTACCTATTTCATAACCAAAAAGAGCATCATGCCATTGAATAGTACCAGCAATAGCCTTAGCATAAGGATCAATAAGTAATTTGTTTGGATTAAATCGATGCCCATTTTGGGGTTCATATGGGCCATAGACCCGATACCCATATAACTGACCAGGTTTTAAACCAGGAACGTAAACATGCCATACATGATGAGAAACCTCGTTAATTCTGATCTTTACAGATTCTGTTTCATCTTCAGCCGTGTTAAAAAGGCAAAGATCAATGCCTTGTGCATTTTCAGAATAGATAGCAAAATTTACTCCTTCTCCATCCCAGATTGCTCCTAATGGAAAAGGATTACCAGGATATACAATTGTATTCATCTAATGAGCCTTTATTTGGGTAAACAATTAATTTTTCCAAAACAGCACATTATAGACTTCAACTATCCTGCCATTTATGGATGAGGTAAGGTTACCTAAGCAAGAAATTGGTTTGAGAAGATAGAATAATCTCCTATTGTATTTATTTGGGGAAAGAATGAATCAAAATTCATGTCATAAAGACAAATCCGGTTTAACTCCACCACTTCTGCTAGACTGGTAAGCTGCTTCTACGCAGGCCATTGTATAAATACAATCATCTACCGAATTATCTGGAACATTAATATTACCTTCAGCTGCCAGCATTATCTGCGCCATACTGCCTATAAAGGCGTGTGGGAACCATCCGCCTTCAATCTCTATTGTTTTCCATTCTGCCTTATTTCCTTCTTGAAGTAATATATACTCAAACCGATCGGGCATCCCATTTGGATAATCCATCAGCAACCCCAACGTTATTTTTATCGCCCCCTTAGTACCCTCAAACTTTACATAAGATTGTTGCTTATCATGTCCAAAGTTGTGACAGTGGTTGGTTAAAATGTTAGCTCTGATCATGTCACCATAATCCATAATAATATTGCTCCGAACTGAAGCAAGTTCCTTCATAACCGGATGCTTAACTGTTTTGGCATATACACTTATAGGATTGCCGAGAATAGACCGGATAAGATCGATATAGTGAATACTATGGTACAGGATCTCAACACGAGGAAGACTATATAAGAACTTCCATAAATGCCAGGGAGTAAAGACATTAACGTTCACTTCTATATCACATAAGTCACCTAATAAGCCCTCTTTAATAAAATCGCGGACTTTTTTTATATAAGGTGCATAACGCAATTGAAAATTGATACCAGCTAGCAAGTTTTTCTGCTTACATATTTGAAGAATTTGCTTCGCTTGCAAAAGATCTTCACCCATTGGTTTTTGTAAAAGAACGGCTGCATTATCGGGAAGTTGCTGCAGAACACCAATTATTGCAGAACCAGGCAAAGCTATATCAAAGACAATATCTTTTGGAGCAAGCTGTAACATTTCTGGCAGGCTATCAAAAACTTTTGGTATAGCAAACCTTTGTGCAGTAGCCACAGCTTTACTTTTATCTAAGTCATAAATTCCAGCAACAGGGAAAGAAGCTAATTGGTAAGCTGGCAAATGAGCATCATTAACTATGCCACCTGCGCCAATGATGAAAATCGATCTTGGATGCTGGGGCATTGGACTATAAAACGACATATATAAATCAATGGAAAAGTAAACAAAAAAATTGATGTCAACGAAGGGAGCCGGCTCCAACGGAGCCGGGAACCTTCATTTTACGCTATCCTGTTTTGTATTAACCCCAACAGAGTTAAAGCAAACAGATATTGAGCAAAAAGATGTGACGTTATTAAAATGAGTGTTTCTCCTCAGGATGTATTGGAAGGAAATGGCTGCCAAGATAGAAAAAGTGCCTGTTTTATCAAAGTAATTATTAAAACATTTTTATAGATGAGTTCTTTGTAATTGTTTAAGAATGAGATAAATCTCCAAGATAATTTCCATAGGTCAATATAAGAACCGCAATTACAAGTACAATCAGAGCAAGGATAAGCAACCGTTTTGTTCGTTTATTGCAAACAGACCATTCTTTCATTAGCAGACCTGCAAGTGAGCTAAATAATACAAGCATGATCATATGAATAGCCCAACTGCTAAACTTATAATTACCCATGCGGGTATGTCCAAGTCCATAAAAAAAGAATTGGGCATACCAAAGCATACCGGTCAGTGCAGCCAATAGGAAATTCATTATCAAATTGGAATGATTCTCCTTGATAGCTGGTTGTGTATATTCGTTGAAAGTTCTATTCTTTCTATGCAGGTAAAGGCAATAAAAGAGTGTAGATAAGAAAGCTCCAGAGTTGGAAAAAATATAGATCACATTTCCCTGATAGTTGCCGGCTCCGTATTGCGCTGCCACATCTGCTATAGGCTGCCCCTGGTCTATGGCAAATCCATAAACTCCGGAGAGAATGCCTGCCAGCAAACAAAGAGGCAAACCTTTAGCAAGGGAAAAAGCTCCAGAACCAGCTTCATTTTTCTGTAAGTCCTTTTCTTTGCCTCTACCGGCTACTCCGCACAAAATAATACCTAGTATCCCTAATACTATGCCTCCTAAAACCCAACCAAATCCATTTCTTTGTAGCAATGCCGTAAGCTCTCCATTGACTATTGGCGGCAATAAAGTGCCAAATACGCAAGAGATGCCAACTGCAATCGCGTAAGTCAATGAAAACCCGACATAGCGAATGGCCATTCCAAATGCAGTTCCCCCAATTCCATACATAAATCCAAGTCCAAAAGCTTTCAACATGGCTTCTTTAGGGGCTTCATTTAAAACTACATCTAACTGAGGTATGGTAAACCAGGCTCCAATCAGAGGCATCAACAGCCAACAAACAGATGCCTGGGCAAGCCAATATGTTTGCCATGACCATCCGGTTATCTTCTTCTGTGGTGTGTAGCATAAAGCGGCATTAGAAGCACCGGCTGCATGATATAATACTCCAGTTATTACTTCCATATAGCAAGGGTTGAATTTTTATTGATGAATAGAAAGTCAGAGACTGTAAAATTCTATAGCATTCTGGTAAAATACTTTGTACTGCGCTTTTTCGTCCAATAAATCATTTAAAATTTTTTTATAAGCCTGCCAGGTATTTGTGTAATTACCAGCAAGCAGGGAAACGGGCCAATCGCCGCCACAAAAACAACGATCCTCTCCAAAGGTTTGCAAAGCAAATTCAATATATGGTTTCAAATCGTTGCTGGACCATGATGTAAAATTTCCTGAAGTAGTACCCAGACCGGAAATTTTAGCATAAAAGTTTTTATGTTTTGCAGCTTCTTTCATTAAAAAGCCCCATTGGCCAAACCTTTCATTGTGCTTAATAGGAGGTTGATTCAAATGATCGAATACCATACGCAGACCGGGAAGCTTTTCTGCCACTTTTAATGCGGTTTCAATATGTGCCGGTATAACGCCAACTACATCATAGGGTATGTTGTGTTGCTCCAGGATACGCAGACTCTCGATTACCTTATCCTGCAATAACCATTGTGGATCGGATTCATTATGTATCAGGTGACGAACGCCTTTGAAAAGTTGATTCTGAAGATATTTGTTCGATAAGGCTTTTTCTGTTGCCTTAGGATCCATTAAAGGCAGCCAACCAACAACTCCTTTCAACCAGTCGTTTTTTGCAGCTATGCGGAGCATCCAATCCGTATCTTCAAAGTTATTGGCAGCTTGCACCAATACACCACCCGATATTCCGACGGCTTTACGCTCTTCTTCCAATTCCTCAATATTGTATGTTCGATTAAGGATAGAGGTATCACCTTCCAGCCATTTGTATTCAGCCTTATCAAAATTCCAAATGTGGATGTGCGTATCTATAATTTTCATTGGCAATGGCTAGTGGACATTTATGATAAAGTCCTAAAATAGGAAATGTCTTAAATAATTAAGTGTTAACGTTTTATAAATTGGCTAATGAGCTTAAACAATTCCAAATTGCCTGTCAATGATTTCATTGTGTTCGCCTAAAAGAGGAGCACCTATTCCCGATGTAAGCAACTGTCCATCAACGCGAATAGGACAACGCGTGGTCTTTACAGTAAGGCCAGAAGTCGTCTTCACTTCCATTTCCATGTTCAGCACCTGGTACCCCTTTTCGCGGGATAACATGTCATAGTCCATCACTTTGGCGCACCAGATGTCTGCCGGTTGCAAAATAGATAGCCAATAGTCTGTTGTTCGAGCAAGAAGGTGCTCTGCCAAAATTGCTTTGATTTCATCCCGTTTACTAAACCAGGCTGCACTATCAGGATAATTAGCCAATTGTTGACACGACAATAATTGACCTAACACAATAATGTTACTCATTGCCAATGCTAAGAAGCCATCTGCAGTCTTGTATATTCCGTAGGGCGCTGCCACATAAGCATTTCCATTATTAATACGGCTGCGGACTGGCAATTTGTTGCCATCATTATAAAAGCACGTAAGCCCTTCAAATTGAAAGTCTAAAATACTTTCCAACATACTCACCTGCACTAAAGCACCTTCGCCTGATATTAGCCGCTGGTAAAGAGCAGCCAAAATACCCTGGGCTATATGAGTGCCCGCTAAGATATCAACAATTGCCACTCCCATAGGTGTAGGTTCTCTGCCATCATTATTACTCAACCAGGTTAAGCCGGATGCAGCCTGAACCAACAGATCCTGACCAGGCAAGTCCTTCCAGGGGCCTTCTGCTCCATAACCACTTATTTCAGCATAAATAATATCAGGATTAATTGTTTTTATAGTTTCATAGTCCAGGCCAAGCCTTTGCATTACCCCTGGCCTGAAGTTGTGCAGCATTACATCAGCCCTGGCTATCAACTGCATTACTTTATCCTTATCTTCTTTACACTTTAAATCGGCCGCATAGCTTTGTTTGTTGCGGTTAATGGCATGAAAAATAGAAGACTCCCCCTCCATGATCACATCTGAAACATATAGCTGCCGGCAAATATCCCCTGTGCCTTTTTTTTCAATTTTAATTACCTGCGCGCCCATATCGGCCAGTCTTAAACTAGCTGAAGGTCCGGATAAAAACTGGCTAAAATCTATTACTATAATATCTTCCAAAAGCTTCATCTGCTAAAAGAGAATTTTAAGGTCCTTGTATTGTTTTGGTTCCAAGGCCGACAGGTAATTAATTAAGGTTAGTTCTTTGATCGTTTTCAACAAGCGCTGTTATTCAGCATTCGTAATACTGAATAAGTTCATCTCCCTGCAAATACTTTCATTATGTTCTCCTAATGCCGGTGCTGGTTTATCTGAATATAATTTTTCACCGTTAATACGGATAGGGCAACGGGTCGTTACTAACTGTTGCCCATTTGCACCCTTAATGGTTTGTTCCATTTGCAAGCATTGATAGGCTTCCTGCCTGGTCATTTGATGCCAGTTTAAAACTTCCATAGACCAAACATCCTCGGCCTGTAACTTATTAAGCCAGAAAGCTGATGGCTGTTTAACCAGATGAGTAGCAATTATTTCCTTTATTTCATCTCTGAGCGAAAAGGTTTGTTCCTGGTTATAGTTTTCCAAGGCGACACAACCTATAATAGTTGCCAATCGTTGTATATTAACCATTGCTATGGCTATATGGCCGTCTGCCGTTGCATAAATACCATAAGGGGCACCAAGCAAAGGGTTCCCATTGCTGATTCTACTACGCTCCGGTAATTTGCCACTAGCATAATATGTTGTGAGCAATTCGAACTGAAAATCCAATAAGGATTCCAGCAGGCTAAGTTCTATCAAAGCACCTTTGCCAGTTTTATGCCGGCGTATTAAAGCAGCCAGGATACCCTGTACCATTTGCGCGCCACATAAAAAATCGCCAATGGATAAACCGAAAGGTGTTGGATGATCTTCTTTATTAGCAGTTGTAAAAGTCAGCCCGGCTATTGATTGCAATAATAAATCCTGACCAGGTCTGTGCTTCCAGGGTCCTCTCTTTCCAAAGCCAGATATTTCAGCATAGATTATTTTAGGATTAATCTGTTGCACAGAAGCATAATCCAAGCCCACTTTTTCCATTACGCCTGGTCTGAAATTATGAGTAACTATATCGGCTTCTTCAATTAGTCTTTTTATAAGCAACAGATCGTCAGGATTTTTTAGATCTGCAGAAAAGCTTTCTTTGTTACGGTTAATAGTATGAAAAAGCAAAGAATTATCATCAGCCCAAAGGTTTTCAATTGCAAGCTTCCGGCATGCATCACCACTACCTGGACGTTCAATCTTAATAACCCTTGCACCCAAATCAGCAAGACGTAAGCCCGCTGAAGGGCCAGATAAGTATTGGCTGAATTCAAGTACAATTAATCCGTTGAGTGGCAGTTTGTTCATGGTTGTAATTTAAGTTCATGTAGCAGGCTTTCCTGATAAAGCCTATTCATTTCCTGTAACACACGTAAAGGGTTGCCTCCATTTAATAAAAACTGATGCAAAGGTTCTCCGGCAGTGTCCTGAAAATGCAGGTATCCATTGTATCGCGGACGTAAATAACCCTTCTGCATTGTTGGGAGGAGGGTACTGAAAAAGTTGTTAGTAAGCTTGTTTGCATTTTCAGACTCCCAGGCCGCGCGATGGCCCGGCTGGCCACCATGCTCTACGTAAAAGGTGGATTGAAACAACCCGGAAGCCACCATTTCAGCAAACTGTATAGCAATATCTTTATGCTTGCTGAATGCAGAAACTGATAAACCTGTGCCTCCTATGGTAGTGCGTAATGGCTGACCGTTGAATTTGACTACATCTGAATAGGTAAGTCTATTTTTAGCATATCCTGACCGTGAGTAGTTAGAATAACAATAAGCAAATGGGCAATACCAGTAATTATCTGTTTTTGACATCAACTCTGCAACTGCAATCGGATTACTGTGAAACATTTCTTTGTCTGCCAGTGTGTACAATTGCCGCATTGTTTCCAAAGCTTTTACACCTGTTTCTACATCAATAACTTCTTCAATGTTCTGAAAAGGTTCTGTGCCATGTCCAATACAAAACGTGTAAAAATTCATCAGCAAATCAATTGGGATTGCCGGTACGGCCACTCTTCCTTCTTTTGCCAACATCAGAACATCTTCCCAAGTTTGCGGTAGAGAGATGTTGTT
>CBKWHA010000121.1:0-15692 GCA_966674115.1 uncultured Chitinophagaceae bacterium | reverse complement strand
CTCGGTATGTCATTAGAACAATTAGGCAGCAAATTATCTATTACAAAACAAAGCACCCAGGCATTGGAGGAGCGTGAAAAGGACGGATCCATAACTATAAAGTCTTTGCGAGAGGCAGCAAATGCTTTAGATATGCAATTAGTGTATGGCCTCGTTCCCAAAGATGGTTCTTTAGATGCGCTTATTGATCGGAAGGCAAGAGAACTGGCCAAGCAAATCGTCATGCGTACATCCAACACCATGAAGCTCGAAGATCAGAAAAACACACAGGAAGGAATAAAAAAGCAATAGAGGAAAGAGCAAATGCAATAAAAATGGAAATGCCTAAAACTTTATGGGATTAGATATCGAATACCTGTAAGAGCAAACCCTTTAGATGACGAAGAGAAAGAAAGCTTGCTAATACCCACAATTGCTACCCGACAGGAAGTATTCAAATAAAGCGATAACTTCAGGCTCTAAACTCTTAAGTCTAATCATTCTCCATGTCGATCGTCCGCATCAATACTAACTTTAATATTGATATTGATTTTGAAACGCCGCCTTTTCATCAGAGGCTGTTTGCGTGGGTGATTGATCTGTTTTTGCTGATATTCTATATAGTTATTGCCAGCAAGTTTATCAATTGGCTGGAGCAACGGGTGGGTTATAGCAAGGATAGCCTTTATAATCTTTGGGCGGTTGGGCTGTTGCTGATTTTGCCTTTCTTTTTGTACCACTTGGTTTGCGAGATTACCATGAACGGACAGAGCGTAGGCAAAAAGCTAATGGGCATCAGGGTGGTGAGTGAAAATGGCGGCAAGCCGAGCATCAGCCAGTATATTATCCGCTGGCTGATCCGCACTTCGGATTATACTGTGCTTATCATTATCATTTATGCTCCTTATATAGCTGTTTATGGACCTATGTTCTTTTGGGCACTAGGCGGATCTGCGCTTTTATTATTTGCTGATATCGTTCTTGTCAATTCAAGAAAACAACAACGGTTGGGCGATATGCTGGCGCACACTTTACTGATCAGGACCAAGCAGCATGTGACTATTGATGAAACCGTTTTCCAGGCGGTTGCCAGCGATTATGTGCCTTTCTTTCCGCAGGTGATGCAGTTGAGCGACCGCGATATCAATACTTTAAAGGCTATTCTTACAACAGCTCAGAAAAGTAATGACCTGCTATTAGCTGCCAATACAAGCGAAAAAATCAAAAAACACCTGCATATTGAAACCTCAATGCCTCCTTTTGAGTTCCTGAACATATTGCTGAAGGACTACAATTATTTGTCGGGGACATAAAGGTACATCCGGAAGATGCTTTATGAAAATGCAGCAGTACCAATAACTGCAAAGATGATGGCAATGGCGTAAAAGGCTAACAGTATAATTGTAATGATACCAAGGTAGCGGAAATAAGCTTTCAGGTTTTGGAACGAATAGTTCAGCGCCTGCTGGTCATTGCCATCCAGAGAGGCTCTCATGCGGTTAGCAAATCTCAATAAATATAGCAGCGGGAAGAATATAATCAGGGCGCTAATGATGTATGCAAAGGCAAATGCGCCCATACCCATAGCTCCAAACATATTGTTACCACCATATTCCTGGCCGAAATTGGTACTTATGCCTGATGACATGCCTACCAAAACAAATATTCCAAAGAGCAGCATTAGCCCAAGGAGTACAAATCCGCAAATGGCGAGGAATCTTGCCCACCGGGCAGTTTCTGCGAGATATGATTTTGTTACAGGGTCGATGGACAATGAAAATAATGAAGATGTTTGTTCCATATGATTGAAGGGTTTGATGGTATTAAATATAGTTGCATCTAATTATTTATGCAAGTTTTTTACCCCAAACGTACTCCGAGCCCCCAAAGGGAGCATCCGCGCTGCTAAGCCTTAGCGATATAGCTAGTGCCTGAAGAGATGTTAGTTAGAATTGAAACAAGGTAAGAGGATATAAAGAAAGGTTCTGAGCTTTTGGCTGCAGAACCTTTTTAATGTAAAAGTCGTGACGTTTCATATAGGCCAGTTAATAAGCTCTTGCGAAGAGTACTCTTTGTTTAGACGGTTTGCCGGTGAGGATACATTTACCCTCTTCCTGAGCATTGTTCAGGGGAATACAGCGGATGGTGGCTTTGGTTTTTTCCTTGATAGCATCTTCTGTTTCAGACGTGCCATCCCAGTGGGCAGAAACAAAACCTCCTTTTTCATCAAGCGTTTTTTCAAATTCCTCCCAGGTATCTACTGTTGTTGTATGTTCTTCGCGGTAGGCTTTTGCCCTATTGTAGAGGTTTTGTTGGATATCGTTCAGCAGTTGCTGAATATTAACAGCCAGGTTGTCCAATGAAAGTGATTGTTTTTCTTTTGTGTCCCTGCGGGCTACTTCGGCCACATTGTTTTCCAGATCTCTTGCACCCAGTGCAATGCGTATGGGTACGCCTTTCATTTCATACTCGGCGAATTTCCAGCCCGGGCGAGTGTTGTCATTGTCGTCGTATTTTACACTGATGCCCATTTCTTTTAACTGGGACACAATCTCAGCGACTTTCCCGTCAATCTTTGCTTTTTGTTCAGCGCCTTTGTAAATGGGTACGATCACTACCTGAAGCGGTGCAATTCTGGGTGGCAGTACCAGGCCATCGTCATCACTGTGGGCCATTACCAACGCCCCGATCAGCCGGGTGCTTACCCCCCAACTGGTAGCCCAAACATATTCCTGTTTGTTCTCGCGGTTCAGGAATTTTACTTCAAATGCTTTCGCAAAGTTTTGTCCTAAAAAGTGAGAAGTGCCAGCCTGTAAAGCTTTTCCGTCCTGCATCAGTGCCTCAATGCAATACGTGTCTTCTGCACCAGCAAAACGTTCGGTGGGTGTTTTTACACCTCTCACTACAGGCAATGCCATATAATTTTCGACAAAAGTGGCATATACATCCAGCATCTTTTCTGTTTCTGCTACAGCTTCTTCCGCAGTGGCGTGGGCAGTATGACCTTCCTGCCAGAGAAATTCTGCCGTGCGCAGAAATAAGCGGGTACGCATTTCCCAGCGCACTACGTTGGCCCATTGGTTGACCAGGATCGGCAGGTCGCGGTACGACTGGATCCAGTCTTTATAAGTATTCCAGATAATGGCTTCGCTGGTAGGGCGTACTACCAATTCTTCTTCCAGCTTTGCCTCCGGATCTACAATCAGTTTACCCTTATTGGAAGGGTCTGTTTTTAAGCGGTAGTGAGTTACCACTGCACATTCTTTTGCAAAGCCTTCGGCGTTTTTCTCTTCAGCTTCAAACAAGCTTTTCGGTACGAAAAGCGGGAAATAGGCATTTTGATGGCCGGTTTCTTTAAACATTTTATCCAGCACATCCCTCATATTTTCCCAGAGCGCAAAGCCATAAGGCTTTATCACCATACAGCCTCTAACAGCCGAGTAATCGGCCAGTCCGCCTTTAATCACAAGGTCGTTGTACCATTGTGAGTAATCCTGTGAACGCGAAGTAATTTCCTTACTCATAATTGGTTTATAGTTTGCAGTTTTCAGTTCAAAGTTCAGAGTTCCTGGTTCCAAGTTCAAAGTCGTCGTAACTATTTGAAAATAATCTTACAACCGTCAGGCAACTTTGAACTTTTAACTCTGAACTTTGAACCGTCAACTATTCATTTCTTTATCATTAGTTTAACAGCAAAGTGCTGTAACTTACGTAATGATGGTAATTAAATTTGATGCGCAAAAGTAGGCATCTTCACCATTTAAATAAGACTGCCATGAAAACAGTTTTACCGTTCTTGATTCTAGCTTTCTCCTTTGTTAGTTGTTCCACAGCATATAAAACCGGACAGACTCCTGACGACGTTTATTATTCGCCGGAGCGTCCGCAGGTTGCCCGTAATGAATATGCACGGGTAGACAAGGAAAATGACCGTCAGTACAGGGGCAGCCGGAGGTATGATTACCAGGATGATTATTATGATGATAATTACTACAATGACCGCTACCTGCGCATGAGGGTGCGTAACCGGAGGGTATGGTCAGACCTGGATTTTTATTATAGCGATCCTTATGCTTACCGGTATTACTACCCGAACTATTTCTCTAACTACTGGGGCCCTTATAGTGCCTGGAATACGTATTCATACTGGAATTATTATTACAATCCTTACTACAGCCATTACTATAATCCTTACTATTATAACAACCCTTATTATGGCGGGCATTATGGTAATGTGATTGTTGTGAATCCGAAGAGCCCGGTTTATAACCGGCCCCGGACCTCGAACCTAAGGGTGTATAATAATCCACAGAATTCACCAAATACCCGCAGGCCGAGCTATAATACTTCCAACAGCGGAAATGCACCCGTGTATTCTACTCCCGCACCTCGTCGCAGCAGCAATACCGGAGATGAAATGAGACGCAGTTTTGGTAGTAGTTCCTCAGACAATAATTCTTCAATAACACCTTCCAGGCCATCTAGCAGTTCTGGTAGCTCCAGCAATTCGGGCAGCTCCGGAAGTTCAGGTAGTTCCGGTGGCGGCGGTGGCAAAGCCCCGTCAAGGAGGTTTTAAAGATATTTGAACAAGGAGAAAGGTTTTATGGATGCTTTTATCAGCATCTGTAGAACCTTTTTTATAACAATAGGTTTGGACTTCATCAAAAGAACAATATGAAAAGAATATTACTCATTGCAAGCAGTTATTTGCTGTCACAATCAATATTGGCACAGGAGCCAGCAGATGCGCTCCGTTTTTCCTGGACCGTACCCAGTGGTACAGCCCGCCAGCAGGCTGTAGGTGGAGCAATGGGCTCTTTGGGCGGCGATATTACAGCAACTTTTGTCAACCCCGCAGGTCTTGCTTTTTACAGGACCGGAGATTTTGTGTTTAACCCCATTTTCCAGGTTCAAAAATCCAATGCAACTTACCTTGGACGTACAGAAAGCGAGGTGAAAAGAAAACTGCTTTGGGGCACCACCGGATTTGTGACGGGCTCAGGAAGTCAGGGGCGCAAAGTAAAGAATGTATCTTTTGCACTTGCTTATAATAGGAGTGCTGATTTTAACAGCAATATTACATACAGGGGAGCTAACCGCACCAGTTCTTATTCGGAGAAGTACCTGGAGGAAATAGGCGATGACCGTAGTGGCAATAGTGTGGATGTAAACTACCCATTTGGCGCCAGCCTTGCTTTCAGGACTTACTGGATCGATACCGTAGGCGGCGGGGCGGAGGGTAATTTTAATTTTCAAAGCCGGTCAAAAAATCTATTAGACAGAGGGACTGAGCTTTTACAAAGGCAAATCATACAGTCGAGGGGAGGTATTCATGAATTTGCCCTTGCGGGAGCAGTGAACCTGAATGATAAGGTGATGCTGGGCGGAACCCTTGGTATACCTGTTTTAAGCTATCATCGTAACTCCCAGTTTACAGAAGCTGATGCTACTGATAACAGTTCGAACCAATTTAATTTTGCAACGGTTGATGAAGATATTGATGTAACCGGAGCCGGGATCAATTTTAAAGCCGGGCTCATATTTAAGCCAGAAGAATATTGGCGTATTGGTCTTGCTTTTCATACACCCACTCTTTACAGTTTAACAGACAAAACATTAATAACCGTTACGGCCGACCTGGAAAATACGGCTGAACCCTGGTATGCGACTAATGAAGACATTACGGGCGGGCCTTCTGAATTTAAATACACATTTGTTACTCCATACCGTGCCATTGCCAGTGTTTCGTATGTTTTGCGAGAATCGCAGGATGTATCCCAACAAAAGGGTTTTCTTACTGCAGATATTGAGTATGTAAATTATAAAGCCTCTTCGTATGAGCCAGATCAGGAAAACATGAACGACACTTTTACCAAGGAATACCTGAAATCACTCAACCGCGCTATTGATAATGCTTATAAAGGAGCTTTCAATTTCCGGGCCGGGGGCGAACTGAAGTTTACCACTTTCATGGTGAGGGCTGGTGCTGCTTATTACGGCAATCCATATCAAAACATCAATGGCGAAAAAGGCAGCAGGCTGAATTTGAGCGGAGGCCTTGGCTATCGTGACAAGGGGTTTTTCATGGACCTGACCTATGTTCATTCTATTCAGAAGGATACACATTTCCCTTACCGTCTTGTGGATCCTAGTGATTATTCAGGCGCCCGCATCAAATCAAACGTAGGGAATGTGCTGATGACGGTTGGGTTAAAGTTTTAAAGCTTTGCTCTTATTGTTTTTTGAATGTTGAAATAATATCTGCCTGGCCCAATGGGGTATCCGCTTTATAACTCAGCTTAAGATTTGTGCCATCGAAATCCAGGATTGTAAATGTTTCATCATCTAAAATGATCGTATTGGTGTTGGGCAGGCTCCAGGTGCCAGAATAACTGCCATCTGGAGTGCATTTAACACCCGCATCCGTGGAAACAAAGGAGTTGTCCGAGTTTAAGGTAATCACATCATCTTTAGTACAAGAAGGTAAAAAGTTTTCATTGTTTGTAATGTCTAGTTCAAGAGTACCTGATTTGGCAATTGCTGAAACCAATACATAACTGCCGGACAGGTTTTCCTTTGTTCTTGCGGATCGGTCGTTGTTATCATCGTCTTTTTTGCAGGAAGTGAAAATTGATGAAAGAAGCATGATTAAGAGGATCCTTTTCATTGAAATAGCTTTTAGTGTAGACTCATATTCAGAAATAAGAATTCTTTCTTTGTATGGGCATAAAAAATAGAAAGAAGTTTATTAAACCCTTTCTATTTTTTATTTATATGACATAAAAGTTATTGTTTTTGAAATTTCCAGGTCACAGTATAATTTTCCCCATTTTGAAAGAGATCACCGAACGAGTTTGTATTCTGAAGACTTATTTCTATAATTTGTCCGTCAAATCTATCTATGTTCCAGGTTTGAGCATCTAGTTTAAATTGTGTGGTACCAACCAGATCCCAGGTGCCGGTCTGATCTTGTGATTGAGAACACTTTACTCCTCCATCAGGCCAGAGATATGTTT
Source organism: uncultured Chitinophagaceae bacterium (assembly GCA_966674115.1). GTDB lineage: Bacteria > Bacteroidota > Bacteroidia > Chitinophagales > Chitinophagaceae > Flavisolibacter. The sequence continues at coordinate 8,697 of CBKWHA010000121.1, read as the reverse complement.
TATCTTCTTTTAAATTAATAATGTCGTCTTTTGCGCAAGCATCTACCTGCGGAAATACGTTAACAGTTATTACATCTTGAGTCACTGTAAAACCTGTCCATATATAGTTGCCTGATACATTTTTAATGGTAACCGTATTCGTTGGTTCGTCATCATCATCTTTACTACAGCCTAATACAAATACTAAAGAAGCAGCGAGGGCAAAAAGGAACTTTTTCATAATCTTATCTTGGTTTAGTGAGGGGAAATGTGCTTTATTGAATTTACGACTTTCCTGGCAATAAAGATGCAAACAATTTGCTTGTAATGCAAGTATGATTAAAGTATGATCAATAATTAGAATGTATGTATCGGATGATCTTATCTGGTTGACGAGGGTCGAACCATTGGTATTCCTTGTCTTTCCGGAACCAGGTCATTTGCCGCTTGGCATACTGGCGGGTATTTTTTTTAATGTCTTCTATAGCGTTTGGTAATGTGATCTCACCATTGAAATACTGAAAGAGTTCTTTATATCCTACGGTCTGCAATGCATTCAAGTGCTGGAAGGGGAGGAGCGTGCATACTTCTTCCTGCAATCCCATTTCCATCATTTTATCGACGCGGGTATTGATATTCTGATGTAGTTGTTCTTTTGGAAGTTCCAGTGCAATCTTTACCGGTTTAAATTCCCGGACAGCTTTCTGACCTTTTCTAAAGTGCAGAATAGATTTTCCCGTGGCTTTTCTTAATTCCAGGGCGCGCATTAGCCGTTGTGGATTTTGTATTTCGCCTTTCTGGTAAAATTCCTCATCCAGGTGGCGTATCTGTTCTTGCAGCCAGGGTAACCCATATTGTTGGTATTGTTCGGTGATCTCAATTCTAATTTTTTCTGATACATCTGGTATTTCGTCCATGCCTTCACAGAAGGCTTTAATGTATAAACCAGTTCCGCCCACCATAACGGCTATGTCATGTTGGGAAAAGATCTCTTTACTTTTTTCCAAAGAATACTGTTCGAAGGTAGCAGCATTTACTTTTTCATGTATGGAATGGGATGCAATGAAATGATGTTTCACTTCAGCAAGTTCTTCTTCCGAAGGTCTTGCTACACCAATGTTCATTTCCTTGTAGCATTGCCGGCTATCAGCGGAGATAATTTCTGTACCCAATTCTTTGGCTATTGCAATGGCTAATGATGTTTTTCCTACTGCAGTAGGGCCGGCAATGATGATAACGGTTTTCAATTCGTACAATTAATAATCCTCATGTTCTTCATGGTGGTCTTCGGATTCACTGCTGCCATGTGCGTCATCTTCACCTTCTTCACCAAATCCTTCAGCTCCTTTTGTCAGGTCGTACTTTTCTTCTACGTCGGCAAAGCGTTCGCCCAAAAGGCTCTTTGTGCCGTACTGGCTAGGGGGGATGCCTTCCTTGCGCACAATAGCCGGATAAGTAAGCTTGGGATTTTCCTCTTTAGAAACATTGATTAACTCCACCAGAAAAGTCCAGTTTTTATTAAAGTCGTAGACATAAATAAATTTCTGGTTAGGATCACGAATTTCAGAGCCAATGGTTGTTTGTTTCATCAGCAACGGTGGCGCTTTGTAAGGTTTGTTATACACATCCAAAGAAATTTCTCTGCCGCGCTGCCAGTTATCATTACTCCTGTAAAAGGTAGCGTCGTGCTTTTTATCAAACTCATAAGCCTGCAGGATGGCATCGTGCAGGTCGAAGAAATTCTGTGTATGGCGAATGGCAACATCCCTGTAAATGCTATCATCATCCTCAAAATAGATCCTGAATTTCAGTATAGCCATGTAGCGTTTTTAGGTAAGATAATCAAACAAAAATAAGAAGGGAATAATTTGAAAATTTGAAAATTTGACAATTTGAAAATGAAGTTACCCTTCAGACCTCATCTTTTACCTTCAAATTTAGTTCTTTGCCTTTTTCCAGCATGAATTGAAAGGCGGCTTCATATTCGTTTGGAATATGTCCGTCCAGGATGGCCTCCCGGATAGCGTTCTTAATGTCACCTACGTGCCGCGAGGGGCCAATGCCGAAAGTTTGCATGATCGTTTCACCAGTTATAGGCGGTTGCCAATTGCGAAGTCGGTCTTGTTCTTCTACTTCATGGCAACGTTGACGAACGTGCTCGAAGTTTTCGAGGTACCGTTTTACTTTTTGCTTGTTTTTTGAAGTAATGTCAGATTCGCATAAGATCATCAGGTCGTCAATATCTTCGCCTGCATCGAATAATAGCCTTCTTAAAGCAGAGTCTGTTATATTTTCTTTGCTTAGGCTAATCGGGCGCAAGTGCAGCTCTACCAATTTTTTTACATACTTCATGTTCTCTCCCAAGGGGAGCTTCAACTTGTTGAAGATCTTAGGTACCATTTTGCCGCCTACCACTTCGTGGCCATGGAAAGTCCAGCCATGTTCTTCATCAAATTTTTTAGTTGGAGGCTTGCCTATATCGTGCAAGATTGCTGCCCAACGTAGCCATAGGTCTAATGATTTTGCAGCTACATTGTCCAGTACCTGGAGGGTGTGGTAGAAGTTATCTTTATGTCCAATTCCATCAATATATTCAGCTCCTGAAAGCGCCTCCATCTGTGGAAAGATAAAGTGTAGCAGACCAGTTTCGAAGAGCAGCTTAAAGCCTATAGATGGCTTGGAACTCATGATGATCTTGTTCAACTCGTCGGTTATACGTTCCTGAGAAATGATCTTGATTCTCTCTGCATTTTTTGTAATGGCAATTAGTGTGTTTTCTTCAATGGTAAATTTTAACTGGGTTGCGAAACGTACAGCTCTCATCATACGCAATGGATCGTCGCTAAAGGTCTGTGAAGGATCCATCGGGGTTTTTATGATCTTGTTTTCTATATCTTCCAAACCATTAAACGGATCAATCAGGGTGCCGTAATCAGCTTTATTCAAGCTAATAGCCAAGGCGTTGATGGTAAAATCCCGGCGGTTCTGATCATCAATAAGGGTTCCTGGCATTACTTCAGGGTTCCGGGAATGGAACTGATAACTTTCTTTGCGTGCGCCAACAAATTCAAGGTCAAAACCATTGCTGAGTTTGAAGTGTGCCGTACCATAGTGTTTGAAAAAGTTTACCTGAGGTGCAGGGTGAAACTGCAGCGAGGCTGTTTTGGCCAGCTTCAGTCCGTCGCCAACACACACAATATCAGCATCTTTAGTAGCACGGTGCAGGATCTTGTCGCGCACAAAGCCTCCGATCAGGTAACACGGCATGTGCAATTGTTCTGCTGCTGCGGATACTTTCTTCAATATAGCTTCTTCCTTCTCAGTGAAATGAATCTCCATGGGACAAAGATAGGTATAGGGATAAGTTATGATCTTATTATGGTTTTGGTTCCGTCGTTGTTCCATTTGATGATCTGAGAAGGGAGGGCTGGGGTTTCGTCTTCCTGACGCCATTGCACCACGTGATCTACCTGTTGGCGGATCGTTTGTGAAATCTGTGAGAATGTTTGAGGAGTAGGTTCACCACTGATATTGGCTGAAGTAGAAACAATAGGTTTGCGCAAACGCTTGATCAGGTGTTTACAAAATTTATCGCATACTATTCGGATAGCAATGGAGCCGTCCTGTGCCACAAGATTAGCAGGCAATCCAATGGCATTTTCAAAAATGATGGTAGTGGGTCTTGTTTGCTCCTGAATGAAATCGAACACGCTTAGATCAGGAGCTGCTACATATTGCAAGATGTTCCGTTCGTCAGCTACCAGTACAATCATGCTTTTGCTGTCCTCTCTTTTTTTGATCTCGAAAATCTTCCGTACTGCGGTTTCATTCGTGGCGTCGCATCCTATGCCCCAAACCGTATCTGTTGGATATAATATTGTTCCTCCATTGCGTAGTACCTGCAACGCTTTTTCTACTTCCTGTTCAAATAGCGGATCCATAGTAATTTGAAAATTAGATAATTTGAAAATTTGAAAATGGGGTGACTCTTATGGCGAGAGTTGTTTTAATGCTTTAGAAATTATCATATCCATATCTAATTGCTGCATGCATTGCGGTATTTCGTAAAGCTTGCAAACATTTTTTACACAAGGTTCGCAGGATAATTTGCCCAGCCTAATGGCTGTCAGCAGTGCACTGTTGTAGGGCGCGGTATTGGCTTCATTGCCTGCACCGAATAGAACAATGGTGTGTGTGCCCAATGCATTTGCCAAATGAGCAGGACCAGAGTCTGTTGTTAATAAGAGCCGGGCAGATGCCAATAGTTCTACGAGTTGAGACAGGTTGGTTCTGCCGGCGACATTTTCTATATTGCTTTTATTTTCTAATTTATTGAGCACTTCGTCAACGAATGGTTTTTCTTTTGGAGCACCTATCAAATAGATCAGTGCATCGGTACTTTTCCGCAACAGGTTCAGTTCTTCCACAGCCTTGGTTACGGTAAGTCTGCGCGATGAAGCTTCTGAATTGATATTGACAACAATATGTTGTTTTTTTTGAAAGCTGTGATGCAGAGAAACATTGGGTGTTTCTTTTTTTTTGCCAGAATATAATTCCAGTAAGGCGGTATATTCTTCTACACGGTGAAGATGCTGGGGCTTGGAATAGGTATGCGTCAATAAAAGCCCTCGCATTTCTTTTTTAAACCCTATTCTATTTTTGGCACCTGTAGCCCACCCTATAAATGCGGAAGAAAAAGAATCAGGCAAAGAAAAGAACAAGTCGAATTGTGCCGTTTTTTGAATTTGTTTGCCAAAATGCCAAAGACCTTTTAATCCTTTATATTCATCTTTATTGAAAATAAACTGGTGTTCAAAGGATGGAAAGTATGGCAGCAGATCATGGATGCCTTTTTTAGCGATCACACTAATAGAAGCACCAGGATAGAATTGTTGCAACTGGTGGATAAATCCAACCGACATGACCATATCACCCAGCCAATTGGGCAAACGTACCAGAATCTTCATTTGAAAAATTAGGGTGGCAAATTGTGTAAAGTTGCGCTATTTTCAAATTCTACTATGTTTGCAGCGAAAAAACAGATATAAACATGAAAGTACGTGAGTCAATTGTACAAGTATGGCAAAACAGGGAGCTCTTATCGCAAAAGGAGTTCCAGGATGATATTCGTGCTGTAATAGACCTGGTAGATAAAGGTCAGTTGAGAGTAGCTGAACCTACAGAAAACGGCTGGCAAGTGAACGAATGGGTAAAGCAAGCCATCCTTCTTTATTTTGGCATTCAGCCTATGCAAACCTGGAATGTAGAGCCATTTGAGTTCTATGACAAAATGCTCCTGAAAAAGAATTACAAGGAGATTGGGGTTCGTGCGGTACCTCATGCTGTAGCGCGTTATGGTGCTTTTTTAGCGAAGAACGTTGTATTGATGCCATCATATGTAAATATTGGCGCTTATGTAGATGAAGGTACAATGGTAGATACCTGGGCAACGGTAGGAAGTTGTGCTCAGATTGGAAAAAATGTACACCTGAGTGGCGGTGTAGGTATAGGCGGTGTATTGGAACCTTTGCAGGCTTCTCCAGTGATCATTGAAGATGGTTGTTTTTTAGGCTCCCGTTCTATTGTAGTGGAAGGTGTGCGTGTTGAAAAAGAAGCAGTATTGGGTGCCAATGTTGTATTGACCCAATCTACTCAAATTATTGATGTTAGCGGAAGTGAGCCTAAGGAATACAAAGGTGTAGTACCTGCCCGCAGCGTAGTGATTCCGGGCAGTTATCCGAAAAAATTCCCGGCAGGTGAGTATAATGTAAACTGTGCTCTGATCATTGGCCAGCGTAAGCCAAGTACAGATCTGAAAACAAGCCTGAATGACGCATTGCGCGATTTTAATGTTGCGGTCTAAGCAATTTATTATGGAATGCTGTCTCTTACGATTTTAATTGTGTCTTCTGGTTTTACAGTTGTGTCAACGGGATCCTTTGGTAGTTGATTGGTGGCTTTTACAGATCCAAGGGTTCCGCTTGTTGTTGTTTGGGTATCCGGTTTGGTGGTAACCCGGCTACAGGCTGTAATCAATAAGCACAACAATCCGGAGATAATCGTAGTTTTCATATACGTCAATTTATTTACCTGTAGTTATTGCAGCGAATAAAGTGCCGGTAATTGAGATAGAAATTGGTATAATTCTTTCATCCTGTTATATATTGATCATTTATAAAAATTCGATTATGCAGGAGAACAGGAAAGAATATACAGGAGAAGATCGTCAGAATAATCCAAATACGGCTACAGGGTATTTGCCAGGCGATAATGGCCATACTGCACAGCAAGTGCAGCAATTTCGTCCTATGGAAGACATGGAATCTTCTCTGGAACCCAGTGAAATAGATCAGCAGGAAGGAAATATGAATAATGGCACACTAGGCGGCAATTTTGCAGAGGATGGTGTTGATAAGACTTACGAGCATTTCAGCCCACCTTATTGAGTATACCTTATAAAAACAACAACGCCCCGCTTTTGAGGGGCGTTGTTGTTTTTATAAGCAATGCGAAGTCAATAGTTTTTATCTTTTTTGCTGCTGGTTTTTCTTAGGAACAGGTACTAAAGCTGGTTTTTTCCATCCCAACAAAATAGCTATAAAGTCTCTCAGTTTCATAGTATTGATTTAAAAATTAAATATTGGTTGAAAACTAAATTACGGAATAAAGGTTGAGTTTTTTTGTTAAAGGAGGTTAAATAAGGGATTTTAATAGATAAAAGCCTAGGTTTCTTGTCTCAAAACCTCCAAAGGTGGTTTGGTTAATACACTCCGGCTGTTGGCTAGTCCGATTATTACGGTTAGTAAACATACAAGAATTAAAACAACCAGAATAGGCAAGAGTTGAGGCGTAAAGGTTGTTTCAAAAGTATAATGTGCTAATGCCCAGCTTGCTCCGAGCGATAAAACAATGCCTGTGGCCGCAGCCAAAGCACCCAGAAAAAAATATTCCAATGCTGTGATGGCTATGATTTGTTTGCGACTTGCTCCTAACGTGCGCAACAAAACACTTTCCTGCATCCGCTGGTACTTGCTGATCAGTACTGATGCAATCAATACTACCAATCCGGTAATTATGCTAAACCCCGCCATGAAGCGTACCACAAATCCGATCTTATCCAGTATTTCATCTAAGACATTCAGGATCAGACCAAGGTCAATAATTGAAACATTCGGAAACTGGCGCACCATAGCCTGCTGAAAACGAGCAGATAATTGGGGGGAAGGTACCCGTGTGAGCAGGACGTGAAATTGGGGAGCCTCCTCCAAAACGCCATTGGGGAAGACCACCAGGAAATTGGTTTGTACACGATTCCAGTCAACTTCCCTGAGACTTGCCACAATTGCCGGAATCAAGGCGCCTTGTACATTGAAGGTCATTGTGTCGCCAATCTCAATTTTATTGCGGCGGGCGAAATTTTGCTCCAGGGAAATAGGGATTGTGTTGCTGCTGGTTGTGCCGACCCATTTTCCTGCGGTAATCTTTTCGGAACTGATCAATGAATCGCGAAAGGTAACCCTGTATTCACGAATGAAGATCCTGCGGGATAACCCAAGGGTGGTGTCCTTTAAAAGCTGTGCATCGGTAATACCGTTAACAGATTCCAGCCGCATATTCACAACCGGAACGCTTTGTATCACCGGTAATCCATAAGCTTGCGTAAGTTGGGTTACCTGCTCTTTTTGCTTCGGTTGTATATCAAACAGAACGAAGTTGGGCTGGTTGCCGCTTGCTGACAATTGGACCCGGTTGAGCAAAATTCCCTGGACTAAAAACAAGGTGCAAATAAAAGCAGTCCCTAGTCCTATAGAAACCAGCAGGATGGTTGTCTGGTTGTTAGGCCGATGCAGATTAGCCAATCCCTGGCGCCATAAATAACTCCATGAACCTGGAAAGAATCTGCGCACCAGCCACATGAGCAAGAACGCGATGGCGGTTAAGATCAAAAATGATACAAGAATTCCTGATGTGAAAAAGACCGTTTCCATCCAGCTATTCAACTGCAGGTAAGTAAATCCTATAATAAACAGCAGGATCAAGCCATAAACCAGCCATTTTAAGCCATCCTTTTGGGAGGTGCCATGTTCAAAAGACAGGCGAAGCGTGTGCAAGGGAGATATTTTACGGATCGATATTAATGGAGCCAGTGCAAACAGAATAGAAATGATCACACCTAAAGCAATACCTTGTCCAATAGAGCCCCAGGAAATGCTGGTTGAAAGGGAAATAGGCAGAAAGTCTTGTAGTACTGCCGGGAGGAACCTTTGGATAATGCTGCCCAGCAGGGCACCTATCAGGGAGCCAATAAACCCAATACCTATGATCTGGATCAGGTAGATCAATAAGGCCTGCAAAGCACTGGTTCCCAGGCAACGCAGAATGGCAATGGCGGCTACTTTTTCCCGAACATAAATATGTATGGCACTGGCTACACCAACGCACCCAAGCAGCAGTGCAATAAAGCCCACCAAGGCCAGGAAATCTGAAAGGTCCCTGAATGCCCGGCTGGTGTCTTCTTTCTGACTTTGAATGGTATCATAGTTCAAGCCTTCTGCTTCCAGGCGGGGTTCGATGGACTTTACAAGGCGTTCCATATTTACCTTACGATCATATTTGAAGTAGTGGCGGTAGGTAATCCGGCTGCCCTTTTGGGATAGTCCTGTTTGTTCCATGTATTGTAATGGAATATAGACAGGCGGAGAAACAGAAGCCGAGAAC
>CBKWHA010000120.1:0-15796 GCA_966674115.1 uncultured Chitinophagaceae bacterium | reverse complement strand
GCCTGCAATAGTTGGCGCCTCTATTGCGGTTCTGGATATGTTGCGTGAAACTACAGCATTGCGCGACAAATTGGAACAGAATACAAAATACTTCCGCAGCAAAATGACGGAGGCTGGTTTCGACATTAAACCTGGTGAGCACCCCATTGTACCAATCATGTTGTATGATGCTGTATTGGCCGCCACCTTTGCTACTCGCTTGCTAGAAGAAGACATTTATGTAATAGGTTTTTTCTTTCCGGTAGTGCCCAAAGGCCAGGCGCGCATCCGCGTACAGTTAAGTGCAGCCCACGAACAGCATCACCTGGATAAGGCCATTGAAGCTTTTACCAGAATTGGTAAAGAGTTGGGCGTAGTTGGTAAGCAAATCGCCTAGATCCGATCTCTCCCTTGAGTGATTGCTATAATAAATAATACCAGATAAAAATGAGTAGTACGGTATTTAGTTCGTGAATGGTCAATGGTGAATGGTTGAAAATGGTATAAAATATCAATTTGTCATTATGAATAAAATAATCACCCTTTTCCTTTTTTTGCAATTAATCAGTCTGTTTTGCTTTGCCCAGGTAAAAGTAGAATACCTGCAAACAGAAAACCAAGTGAATCCCATAGGTCTTGACATTGTGCATCCACGTTTTAGCTGGCAATTAAATTCCAATAAACGAAATGTGCTGCAAACGGCTTACGAGATCCGCCTTAGCGAAGACCAATCCATTTCGAAAGGAAACAACATAAAATGGATGACAGGCAAGGTTACGTCCGACTCTTCTGTGCATGTGGTTTATAAAGGTAGTTCTCTTCAATCTGGTAAAAGATATTATTGGCGGGTAAGGGTATGGGACAATACAGGCAAGGCTTCTGCCTGGAGTGATCCTGCTTTTTTTCAAATGGCCTTCTTGCAAGCTTCTGATTGGAAGGCGAAATGGATAGAACCCGGATATATTGAAGATTCTGTTTTAAGGCCCAGTCCTATGTTCCGTAAAGAGTTTATAGCTTCAAAAAAAATCAAAACAGCTACCGCTTATATTACTGCTCATGGTTTGTACGAAGCGCAGCTGAATGGCAAAAGGGTAGGAGATGCCTATCTAACACCCGGCTGGACGTCTTATAACAAACGCCTGCAATACCAGGTATACGATGTAACCGGCTTGCTTCAAGAAGGGGTTAATGCTGTTGGTGTTACATTAGGTAGTGGGTGGTATCGTGGTTATTTGGCTTGGGGTGGCAATAAAAACTCTTATGGAAAGGACATTGCACTGTTATTTCAACTGGATATAAAATATAGCGACGGTAGTTCTGAAATTATTATATCAGATGAAAGCTGGAAATCATCTATAGGGGCCATCCGATACTCAGAAATCTATCATGGAGAGACCATTGATGCCCGACAGGAAAAAGAAGGGTGGACAGTAGCCGGGTACAACGATGCGGCTTGGAGTGGTGTGAAAGTGCAGCAGCACCCGATGAATATATTGGTAGCAACATATAATGAGCCCATTAAAAAACATGAGATTTTTCAACCCGTTAAAATATTCACCACACCGAAAGGTGAAAAGGTAATTGATTTTGGACAAAACCTTGTAGGGTGGGTCGTTGTAAAGGCAAGAGGCAATAGCGGGGATACTATAAAAGTCAACCATGCAGAAGTATTGGATAAACATGGGAATTTTTATACAACAAACCTGCGTGCTGCTAAATCAGAGGGTAATTATATATTAAAAGGTGATGGAGAGGAAGTCTTTGAACCACATTTTACGTTTCATGGCTTCCGTTACATTAAAGTAAGTGGTTATCAAGGCGAATTGAAGCCTGAAGATTTTACGGCTGTTGCCTTGTATTCTGATATGAAACCTACCGGTAATTTTACAACCTCTAATCCTCTTATCAACCAATTACAGCACAATATTGAGTGGGGCCAAAAAGGCAACTTCCTGGATGTGCCTACCGATTGCCCTCAAAGAGATGAACGCCTTGGCTGGACCGGCGACGCACAGGTATTTTCGCGCACGGCCTCTTTTAATATGGACGTCAATAATTTTTTTGCTAAATGGCTGAAAGACGTAGCAGCCGACCAACTGCCCGATGGAAGTGTGCCGCATGTTGTTCCCAATGTGCTGGGGCCCCGATCAGCAGGAGCTACAGGTTGGGCTGATGTGGCTACGATTGTACCCTGGAATATGTATTTGGCGTATGGGGATAAACGATTATTGGGGGAACAATATCCCAGCATGAAAGCCTGGGTGCAATTTATGACAGACTCCAGCAGGAACTATCTATGGAACAAGGGATTTCATTTCGGTGACTGGCTTTCTTTTATGCAGGACAACGATCTAATGGGGCGTTCTGCTATTACAGATAAGTACCTGATTGCCCAATGTTTTTATGCGCATTCCACCCAATTATTGATCAACGCAGCAAAAGTTTTAGGCAAAAAGGAAGAAGAGGTAAAGTATACAGCATTGTTAGGCAATATAAAAGATGCTTTTGTAAAAGAATATGTGACACCTACAGGCCGCCTGGTTTCCGGTACCCAAACAGCTTATGTACTGGCACTGCATTTTGATATGCTTCCGGAAAATCTAAGACAGCAGGCTGTGGACAGGCTGGTGGAAAATATTAAAAGTTATGGTAAACATATATCCACAGGTTTTTTAGGGACACCTTACATCTGTCACGTGCTCAGTAGATTCGGAAGGACGGATGTTGCTTATAATTTACTTTTACAGGATACTTATCCATCCTGGTTATACCCTGTAAAAATGGGTGCAACCACCATCTGGGAACGCTGGAATGGCATCAGGCCGGATAGCACCTTTGAGCCGGCTTCCATGAATTCTTTCAATCACTATGCCTATGGTGCTATTGGAGATTGGATGTACCGGGTAATGGCAGGCTTGGATACAGATGAAGAAGGTGCCGGTTATAAAAAGGTCCGGATTAAGCCACATGTGGGTGGTGGTTTTACCCATGCTACTGCCAGCCTGCAGACCCGGTACGGCAGGTTAACTTCTGGTTGGAAAGTGGAGAATGGAAAACTTTCGTTTGAAGTTGAAATACCGGCCAATACAACAGCCACCGTATATGTACCCGCAGAAAAACCGGAGATGATCAAAGAAAGTGGAAAAGAATTGGCTTCAATCCTTAAACATGGTGAGGTTCAAATGGAAAATGGGTATGCTGTATTAAAAATAGGCTCTGGTAAATATAAGTTTAGTACAGATTGGAAGTCAGATGTGGTTATGAGTAATTCATCAAATCAGAAATAAATGTTGCAATAAACGGCAACACTGTTTTAATTTATTTATAATTATTTATGTCTAAATTGCTAAACTAACTGACTATTTCCTTGAATCATTGCTTGTCTGTATGAATTTTGGGTATAAAAAATACTTAAGTGCTATTTGTCTGCTTCAGCTTCTATTAATTCATCAATTATCAGCGGCCGATTATCCACCAATAGTTTATTTGGGCATAGAACGGGGCTTGTCAAACAACTCGGTAAGGTGCATATACCAGGATCATAATGGCTATATGTGGTTTGGTACATATGATGGTCTAAACCGCTTTGATGGCTATGAATTTAAATCCTTTCGCAATAAATTAAATGACTCCAGTTCATTACCTCATAATTTCATTTACAGTATACATGAAGACCTGCGCAACAATTTATGGGTTGGTACAAGCCAGGGCATTGGTATTTATAATCCTATTAATTCAAAATTTTATCCTGCCTATTATATAAGTGGCAATAAAACAAAGGAGAAAATCACAGCGCATGTTAATGATATTCAAAGAGATGCCGAAGGAAATATTTATATAGGCACAAATGGAAACGGGCTCTTTATTCAAAAGAAGAACAGCGAAATAGCTGTCCAATTATTGTTTAAAAGGAACATAGAAGAAACAATATATTACAATGTACAGGCTATTAATATAGATAAACAACAACGGATCTGGTTGTTTATCAGTGAAGTCGGTTTGTGTCTTTTGGACCCTGCTGCTCAAAAAATACACAGGATAAATAATGTCTTAAAATCCGCCAGATGTATGGAGTCTGATGATCAGGGAAATGTCTGGATTGGAACCAATAATGGTTTATATAAATATAATATAGTCACCAAATCTATTGTTCAAGTTTATAATGAGGCATCTGGAAAGTTAACATCAGACTTTGTGGCCAGTCTTTATTTTGATAAAAACAAAAATTTATGGATTGGCACTGAGGGAGGTGGCATCAATATTTTGAATATCAGTACAGGAACGTTCGATTATATTTTACCGGGAGCGCACAAAAATGCATTAACCAGTGAATCCATATATGCGATATATGAGGACAGGGATGGCCGCAAATGGTTGGGAACGCTTAAAGGGGGTATCAATAAAATTGATCCCTTCAGGAATCAATTCCAAACAATTGCACATGATCCTTTTAACCGGAATAGCCTGATCAACAACTTTGTTTCCTCTTTTTGTGAGGATGGAGATAAAAACCTCTGGATCGGAACAGATGGGGGAGGATTAAGCATTTGGAATCGAAAATTAAATAGCTTTTCCAATTTTAAACATGAACCTGGCATTCCTCATTCACTGAGTAGTAATTCGGTAAGTTGTATCAAAAAAGACCATCAAAACAACATCTGGATCGCAACTTTCAAGGGCGGCATCAATAAATTTAACCAAGAGAGTGGCTCATTTGAACATTTCAAGTGTATTAATAATGTAAATGGGGAGGAGAATAAAAATGCCTGGCTCATTTTTGAAGACAGGGAAAAAACCTTATGGGTAACCACTTTTGCCAATGGAAAGGTTTACCGCTATAACCGGAACCTGAACAAGTTTGAGGTTTTTGACCAGGAACTCTATGACTTGATTGCCCTGATGGAAGATAAGAACGGAACCTTGTGGGCCGGTAACTTCCACCAATTGATCAAAATTGATAAAGAGACTCATAAGCATACGTATTACGAAATTGGAAAGCCTGTCCGTGCTATTTATGAAGATAAAAGAGGAAATCTTTGGGTAGGAACAGAGGGCGGCGGCTTGATCCTTTTTAATCAAAGGCAGGGTACAATATCAGATAGGTATTCAGATGCGGATGGATTGAGCAATAATGCCGTACTCAACATACTGGAAGATGCTAAGGGTTGTTTGTGGCTCAGCACCTTTAATGGACTTACAAAATTTGACTCTGCAACCAAGACCTTTAAGAATTATTACCAGGACGATGGTTTGCAAAGCAACCAGTTTTTATACAATGCTGCTTTACAATTGCAGTCCGGGGAGTTAGTTTTCGGGGGTATCAAAGGCTTTAACATCTTTAACCCTGACAATATCAATGCCCAAGGCCATACACCTCCTGTATTGTTAACGGGTTTGCGTATCAATAATCAGCCAGTTACTTTGGACAGCCGCTATGTAACAAAATTAAATGGGGACCGGATAGGTGCGCTGCAGATCCCTTTTGATGAAGCGGTTCTATCTTTCGATTTTGCTGCCCTGGAATATTCTGCTCCCCGAAAGGTATCTTATGCTTATTTTCTGGAAGGATGGGATAAAGATTGGAATTATTCAGGTAAACTACGGACTGCCAATTATACTCATCTTAGAGAAGGTACCTATCAGTTGCGCATCAAATCAACCAATGCAGACGGAAGCTGGAACCCAAAAGAAGTTAAGTTGCAACTTACAGTGTTGCCTCCCTGGTATAGGAGTTGGTGGGCATACTTTCTTTATTTAGTGTTGGCAGGAGCAGCACTTTACCTGTACCTGCAATACCGCAACCGCCAGGCTCAATTGCGTTATGAAGTCTCGCTAGCGAGATTGCAGGCCGAAAAGGAACGGGCAGAACTGGACCGGGAGCGGAGCGAGCGTGAGAAAACGGTAGCAGAATTTGAGAAAACACAGGCCGAGTTCCAAAAGGAAAAAGCGGAAAGGGAAACGGAACGGGTGCTCAATGAACGGGAGAAGGAAATCAATGAAAAGAGGTTATCGTTTTTTACGAATATTGCCCACGAGTTCAGAACCCCTTTAACGCTGATCATCAACCCCATTAAAGATTTCTTGCTTAAAGCCAGGCTGGAGGGGACCGGGGAAAGTAATGAGTTAAATACAGTATACCGCAATGCCCGCCGGCTCTTGAGCCTGGTGGATCAATTGCTGCTATTTCGAAAGGCTGATGCGGGGGTGAGACAATTAAAAATTACCAGGCTGGATTTTACAAGCCTGTGCCGGGAGGTTTATTTGGCATTTGTGCAACAGGCCAAAGCTGCCAAAATTGAATATGTATTTGCGAGCGACAATGACAACCTGGAACTCTATGGTGACCGGGAGCAACTAGAGATCATATTATATAACCTTCTATCCAATGCTTTGAAGTATACCCCGCCGGGTGGAACTATAACATTTAGTGTTAAGGACATAACGAATAGGGTAGAAGTGGGTGTAGCAGATAGCGGTTATGGCATTCCTCAAGAGACAGGCAACAAACTCTTTGAACGCTTTTACCAGGTGCAGCAGAATGGGGTACCTGCCAAAATCGGCTTTGGGATTGGCCTTTACCTGGCTAAACAGTTTGTGGGCAATCATAAAGGAAAGATATGGTACCAGAGTGAACTGGGGAGAGGAACAACTTTTTATGTACAGCTCCTGAAAGGCAAAGACCACTTTGGTGAGCAAACCGTTCTGGATGAGCCCATGGAGTCAATTTCAAAAACAGATTTGTTGCATGAACTGGTAGCATCGGATGTAGTGTTTGAGCATACTACACAAGAAGTAAAGGGAGAAGCTTTGATCCAGGAACAACAATCATTATTGGTGGTAGATGACGATGGACAGATACGGCAGTATATCGCCGGGGTGTTTGACCAGTTTACGGTCTATCAGGCTGAAAATGGAGAGGAAGGCATTAAATTAGCCAGGCAATATGTGCCAGATATTATTATTAGTGATGTGCACATGAAGGGGTTGAGTGGGATTGATCTGTGCAAAACCTTGAAAGAAGATCCTGCATCCAGCCACATACCGGTTATTTTATTAACCGGCAGTTTATCTGCTGCAACCAAATTGCAGGGGGTAGAGGGGGGCGCTGATGATTATATCACCAAACCCTTTGACAAGGAATTGCTGGTTGCCCGAGTAAGCAGCTTGCTGAAGAGCAGGAACAGTCTGCAGAAGTATTTTTATAATGAGGTGACCCTCCAACACAATCCTCTGAAGATATCCCAGGAGTATAAAGAGTTTTTAGAAAGATGTATTGCCATTGTGGAGCGGCACCTGGATGATGAAAATTTCAATGTCAAAACGCTGGCGCTGGAATTGGGCATGAGCCATTCCAATTTATATAAAAAGGTGAAATCCATATCCGGTCAGTCGGCCAATGGTTTTATCCGGTTTATCCGGCTGAGGAAGGCTGCTGAACTATTGATCCATAGCAACCACAATGTAAATGAGACGGCTGATGCGGTAGGATTTAATGATATTAAGTATTTCAGGCAGCAGTTTTCCCAATTATTTGGGATGAATCCCTCTGAATACATCAAAAAGTACCGGAAAATCTTTGGTAAATCCTTTACCCTGAACGAAGAAGGGTATAAATCAGACGAGTAGGATTGTAATTTATCACTCATATAATCGTCTAAATGACATTAATTTATCCACTTGAACGATTTTTCCCTCTATTTTGACTATTTCACCCCCTATTTTGGCTGATTTGATTGTAAACACTTAATTTTTTTTCTTCTAATTTGCATCATCATTCAACGCGAAGAATGTTTGTATCTGCGTTGATTATTTGTAAACTACAATTTTTGCCGTATGAGTTATTCCTACACCTCCGATTTACTTATTTTACCACCCCTATTATTAAACCATACTTCAGTTTTATTATTAGTCAAGCGACAGCGGTTTTAAATCTTAACTGGAGTATTATATTATAAACCAGGCTCAGTTAATTCTAAGTTTTACAATTCTTACTTCTTATTGAAAAGCGCGTAAATGCCTTTTCAAGCTGGAATTATTTGGCCACAAACCGGCCATGATTACCCTTATTTCTCATTTGAAATCAGTATAAGACCCTTTGACCAGAAAAGAAAGTAAGATCGGTCCAAAAATCTGATGTCTAATTTAATAATGGTCAATATGACATTTATGTTTTTTATTTCAAAATCTACACATGTTAAGTTTTTAAATCAATTCTAATTATGAGAGAATCAATGTTCTGGATTGCAAAAAAAGGAGGCAATTTAATTGTCTTTTTTATGCTGCTTTTATGCTGTAATGAAGGCATTGCCCAGCAGCAGGTGACGGTTCAAGGTACTATTATGGATAGTACAGGTGGCCTTCCCAGTGTTAGTATTTCCGTGGTTGGGAAAAAGGAAAAGTTGATTTCGGATGTAATGGGCCGTTTTAAAATTACGGTAAGCTCAAATGAAGTTCTGGAATTTACGTATGCTGGTTTTAAGCCAAGGCGGGTTGACCTTAGTCAACAAAAAGTTGTAAACGGTGTTATTGAGTTGTCGGTTACAATGGTGCAGGAACCCCAAGATTTAGGTGAGGTTACTGTTACTGGCTTTGGTGGAACACGTAAAAAAGCAAGTTTGGTAAGTTCTATTACAACGGTAAACGTGAAAGAACTTCAAGGCCCTACCGGAAACTTAACTAATGCTATTGCTGGAAGAGTGGCTGGTATGATTTCATTTCAGCAAAGTGGTGAACCAGGAAGGGGAACTGATAATTCTACTTTTTATATCAGAGGTTTATCCACATTTGGCTCCGGTAAACAGGATCCGCTGATCCTTATAGACGGAATAGAATCTACAGCAACGGATATGGCCCGTTTACAAGCTGACGATATTTCAGACTTTTCGGTTTTGAAAGATGCAGCGGCGGCGGCAGTTTATGGTGCCAGGGGAGCAAACGGAGTTGTATTGATCAATACAAAATCGGGCAAAGCAGGTACGCCAAAGTTTTTTGTTAGAGGTGAAAATAGGGTTTCTTCTAACACCAAGAATTTTGATTTTGCCGATAATATCACCTATATGAATATGGCTAATGAGGCGGTAACTACAAGGAATCCGGGAACGGGAGCACTTCTTTATAGCCAAAACAAGATCAATCACACTATTGCTGGCGATGACCCAAATCTTTATCCAAGTAATAATTGGATTGACCAATTAATTAAAAAATACACAATCAATCAAAACTACTATGCAAGTGTAAATGGTGGTACAGAAAAGGCCCGCTATCATGTAGCTGCCTCTTATGGAAGGGATAATGGTATTTTAAATGTTGATCCTATTAATGATTTTAACAGCAATATCAGGCTTTCAAAGTATTCATTACGTTCTACAGTAAATCTTGATCTAACGAAGTCTACAGAACTGATGCTGCGAATGTATGGTCAGTTTGATGACTATAATGGGCCCATCGGAGGGGGAGGACGCATTTTTACTTTAGCGTTATGGTCTAATCCCGTAATGTTTCCGGCCGTTTATCCCCATTCAATGAGGCCTTATGTGGATCATCCTTTATTTGGATCAGCCCAAACCATGGCCAACGGTCAACTTACTTCTACTTTATTCCTCAATCCTTATGCTGAAATGGTTAGAGGCTATAGCGTTTATAAAACATCTAACATACAGCCACAAGTAGAACTCAAACAAAACCTTGATTTTATAACAAAAGGATTGAACTTTCGCAGTATGGCCTATTTAAAGAGATATTCTTTTTACGGCATGCAAAGACAATATAATCCGTTTTATTACAATGCTCAGGTACAGCCGGATGGCAAAAATTATAATCTGGTTGTATTTAATGATGGTTCTGCTACTTCAATCGGATTAACTGGAACTGAATATCTTGATTATTTTGAATCAGGCAAGGATGTTGATTCGAGGATCTGGCTGGAAGGGGTATTAAATTATAGCAGGGTTTTTGGTAATGTGCACAATGTAGGAGGTTCATTAATATCCTATTTGTCAAGTTTCGAAAATGGAAATGCCGGAAGTGTTACAGCTTCTCTTCCAAGAAGAAATTCTGGTGTATCTGGTAGGTTTACTTATGGCTATGACGATAGGTATCTAGCTGAATTTAATTTTGGTTATAATGGATCTGAGCGTTTTGACGCTAATCACCGTTATGGTTTTTTCCCTTCAGGTGGAATAGGCTATAAAATATCCAATGAAAAATTCTTTGAGCCGATCAAATCTGTGGTAAGTGATCTTAAATTAAGGGCGACTTATGGAATTGTTGGTAATGACCAAATTGGTACTGTAGGTGACCGCTTTTTCTACCTTTCTAATATTAGTCTGAATGATGGCAGCTATGGTGCCGTATTTGGCCGGGATGACGGAGCTGCAACATATTTCAGGCCGGGTGTTTCTATTACCCGCTATGCAAATCCAGGTATTACCTGGGAGCGTTCCAAGCAGATTAACCTGGGGATGGATCTGCGGTTGTTCAATTCGTTCGAACTAATAGCGGATGTTTTTAAGCAGTCCAGAAATCAAATTTTACTGCCTAAAACTATTTTAGAGTCGGCCTTAGGCTTAATGGCCACTCCACAGGCCAATTACGGCAAGGCAGAGACACAAGGTATAGATCTTACAGCCAAATATGAAAAGAATTTGAATAAAGATTGGTATGCTAATGTAAGGGGAACATTTACCTATGCTACCAGCAAAAGGATAGTGGCTGATGAACTCCGTTATGATAGCAGCCTGTCCCATTTGACTACTGTAGGACATTCTCTTTCCCAAAGCTGGGGTTATATAGCTGAAAGGTTATTTATAGATGAAAAGGAAGTGGCCAATTCTCCTCTTCAATTTGGCAATAAAAGTTTAATGGCGGGTGATATCAAATACAGAGATATCAATGGAGATGGCCAGATTACAAGTGATGACCAGGTGCCGATAGGTTATCCTATGCAGCCGGAAATTATTTATGGATTTGGTGCTTCTTTACGATATAAGAAATTAGACTTTAGTTTCTATTTCCAGGGATCAGCCCGTTCCTCTTTCTTTATAGATCCTGAAGCCATCCAGCCTTTTTACCAATTTGGAGGTGCTCAAAATGGACTGCTAAAAGTGATTAGCAATGATTACTGGAGTGAAGATAACAGGAATCCATATGCTTTTTGGCCACGGCTGAGCACCTCGAGAGTCAATTCTAATAATGTAAGATCAACCTGGTGGATGCGTAATGGAAACTTTCTGCGCCTGAAAAGTGTAGATCTGGGATATAATGTAGGAAAGATCAAGCGACTTGGTTTAACTGGAGGCCGCATTTACTTATCTGCTACCAATCTCTTTGCCTTGAGCAATTTTAAGTTGTGGGATGTTGAAATGGGGGGTAATGGTTTGGGCTACCCTGTTCAAACTGTTTATAACTTGGGCGCAGAGATCAATTTTTAATTCAACACATTCAAAATCATGAATAAATATAGTTGCACCATGAAATGGAAAAAATCATTTGATTACCTATGGAAAAGTGGTTTCACAGGTTGCAAAAAGAACAGCAACAGGTTTTTAAAATCAATTATCCTGGTAACAGCTTTCGCCTCTGGGATTTCCTCTTGTAAGAAATTCATGGATGTAGTTCCAGATAACGTAGCCACCATAGAGCATGCTTTTAAGCTAAGAAATGAAGCAGAAAAGTATTTGTTTACTCTTTATTCTTACCTGCCCCGGAGCGGAGATGGATGGTACAATCCCGGTTTTATGGCTGGTGATGAAATGTGGATGCCTGAGAGCAGTGAGACGCATTGGCATCCTATTTTCAGAATTGCCCGCGGTATGCAAAATAAAGATGCGCCCTTATTTGATGAATGGGCAGGTACACGAAAAGGAAATAATGGATCCAATGATCACCGGAAATTATGGAGGGCGATCAGACACTGCAACATTTTTCTGGAGAACATGCGCGACCTTTCCAAAGTACCAGATATCTCTTCGTACGAACGGGAAAGATGGATCGGAGAAGCGGAATTCTTAAAAGCCTTTTATCATTTTTATATGCTGCGCATGTATGGTCCTATACCTATTATGGACCATAACACAAGTGTGGATGGTGACGTGGAATCATCTTATTCAAGGCGCATGCCTGTAGATTCCTGTGTCAACTACATCTCCCGTCTCCTGGACACTGCTTATCAAAAGCTACCTGCTAAAATAACTGATGAAAACAATGAACTGGGTAGAATTACTCAACCCATAGTAATGGCCATAAAAGCTAAATTATTGGTTACCGCTGCCAGCCCTCTCTTTAATGGTAATCCAGATTATGCCAGCTTTAAAGATTCAGAAGGCAAGGCTTTGTTTAACCCAAATTTTGATGTTACAAAATGGGAAAAAGCAAGAGATGCTGCTTTGGCAGCCATACAGGAAGCTGAAGCTAATGGCCACGCGCTTTATGAGTATGGGCCAGATTTATTAAACCTTACCGATACAACCAAGCGTCAGCTAAGCATAAGAAATGCCGTAACAGGTCGTTGGAACCGGGAACATGTATGGGCTAATTCGCAAAGTTATTTTGTAAATGAGGATCTGTGTATGCCTCCAACTGAACGCTCTCAAACCGGCGGCGTTTCTACGATCCGGTTTGATTTGAAAGGCGTGTGGGCGCCCCCAATTAAAATAGCCAAAATGTTTTATACAAAAAATGGGGTACCTATCGAAGAAGATAATACACTCAATTTTTCCAATTATGATCAACTCAGAACAGCTACTTCTGATGAAAGAAATTACATTGAACCTGGTTTTTTAACGGCTCGACTCAACTTTGACCGTGAACCACGTTTTTATGCTGATTTAGGTTTTGATGGAGGGGTGTGGTATATGAAAGACGGTACCAGTAACGGAAGTGACAGAAACACTTTTTATGTCAAAGCAAAAAATACGGAAAGAGCCGGATTGGGACATTTCACCAACTGGAATGAAACCGGATATTTTATAAAAAAATTGGTACACTGGGAATCCTCCTCCAACCAACGTGTAACCTGGAAACGTTACCCCTGGCCAGAAATACGTTTAGCTGATTTATACCTTTTATACGCAGAAGCACTGAATGAAGTAGAAGCGGGCTCAGCCACTGCTATTCAATATCTGGATAAGGTAAGGGAAAGAGCCGGTTTACAAGGAGTTGTTGAATCCTGGACAAATTACTCAAATAACCCCGCAAAATTCACAACTCAAGCAGGCCTGAGAGAGATTATCCATCGTGAACGATTGATTGAATTGGCTTTTGAAGGCCAACGTTTCTGGGATTTGCGTAGATGGAAAAAAGCCTTCGATGAACTAAATAAAGATATCACAGGCTGGAATGTTTCGGGTAAAACTGCAAGTACCTATTATAAGGAGATAGTGATTTTCAGCCAGCGGTTCATTGCTCCTCGCGATTATTTCTGGCCTATTGGAAATTATGATACCAGACGGAATCCTTACTTGGTTGAAAACCAAGGATGGTAATCCAAACTTCACACTTTAAACTGTTTAAAAAGATGAACATAATAAAAAATTACATAGGGGCTGTTGCAGGTATGACCTTTTTGGCTGCTTCCTGCGTAAAAGAAAGTGGTAATGGCCCTCTAAACAATGATGCAACGGTACCTGCAGTAGTTTCTAACGTGCAGGTTGAAAACAGGGCCGGTGGTGCAAAAATTACATATGACGTCCCTGGTGATAAAAACCTACTATATGTACAGGCAGAATTTGTTCTTACTAATGGTAAAACCTCAGAAACAAAGGCTTCTTATTACGAAGACTCATTAGTATTGAACGGTTTTGCTGATACTTTGGAACATGAGGTTAAACTATATTCCGTATCTAGAAGTGGCGTGAAGTCAGCCCCAGTACTAGCAAAAATTAAACCCTTGGAAGCCCCCATTTTTCAGGTTTTAAGAAGTTTGCAGATAACCAGTGCCTTTGGTGGTTTTAATATTTCTGCTAGTAATCCTGTTGCCGGAAATATAGGTATAGTTGTATTAACCTTAAATAAATTTAAGGAATACGAAGCCAATAACTACTGGAGCGTGTTTACTGGTGACAATAATATCCAAGCCAAGATCAGAGGTATGGACACCATTACTCAGCGCGTAGGATTTTTGGTGCAGGATAGATGGGGCAATAATACGGATACCATTTATCAGGACATAACTCCGATATATGAAGTAGCGTTGAATAAAGCCAACTTCAAGACTTATGTGTTGCCTGGAGATGCGCCGCAGGTAACCAATGGTGCAAGATTAGAATATGCATGGGACGGCCGTTTGGGATGGCCATATACAAGCTTTACTGACCAATCCAGGGGAGGAAATGACCCACATATGATCACATTTGATCTAGGTGTTACAGCCAAACTAAGTCGTATCTGGATTCGTCCATATCCGGAATTAAATCCCCAGCAGTTTTATTTCTTGACAACCCTGAAGCGGTTCGAAATCTATGGCTCCAATAATCCTTCATCCAATGGTGCTCTGGATAACAGTTGGGAACTGATCAGCAGCTACGAAGTGATTAAATCTTCTGGTACAGCCTATGGTAAGGACACTGATCAAGACCGACAAAAAGCCAGCGCAGGGTTTGACTGGGAAATACGCCTCGACGCTCCTAAAGTGAGATTTCTTCGGATAAGGTGCTTAGAAAACTGGGCTGGGGGAACTGCCCAAAGTATTAATGAACTTACTGTATACGGTGACCCCCGCTGATCTGATTTGAAGAAATTAAAGTGTATTCGATTTTCAACTGTTGAATGCTAAATAAATAACAATAAACATGAAAAGGATATTTCAAAATATAAATATGAGGTTTTTACCTGGAGTTGTACTCATGGCAACAACCCTGCTATCCTGTTCTAAATGGGATGATTATAAAAAATATACTGCTGGTGGTGAAATTGTCTATTCTGGTAAATTAGATTCTTTAAAAACGTTTTCAGGTAAGAACAGAGTTCGGATAACTGGCATATTGAATGCTGATCCTAAAATTGCAATGGTAAAGATTTTTTGGAATCAAAATAAGGACTCGCTTTCGTATGAAGTGAAGAGAAGTGTTACAGGAAGTGTTTTTGATCAAACGTTTTCCATGTCTGAAGGAGTTACCACCTTTACGATATATACATATGACGTTGACGGGAATAAGTCTGTACCTACATACGTTGTCGGCAAGTCTTTTGGTGAGAATTATCGTAAAAAGATTAATAACCGGACTATATCAAATATTAGGTATATGTCAAACAGTACAACTATTAACTGGGAGCCGATCGATGCATTAACCGGTGCCTATAGTACGGAAGTACAATATGTCATTAATGGAGAAACAAAAACTGTAGAAACGCCAGCTTCTGAAAATACAGTAATTGAAGCACTCAGTAACACAAGTACACTAATTAAATTTAGAGCCATTTATAAACCAGATGCAACAAGTATTGACACATTTATGGTTGCTTATAAAGATACCGTGGTGTTGCCACTCAAAAATGCCCGTGTACCTTTTATAGCTTCGGCAAGGTCAGGACGGTGGGGTAATTTGGCAGAATGGAATTCCAATGATGCAGTTAAAAATCATGGTGGTTTTGGCGGATGGGATGAATGGAATAGTAACATCTTCAATGTAGAATCCGGTTGGGGGTCTCCTGCTGTTACCAATGGTAAGATCTGGCAGACTTTCACACTCGATCCAGGTACTTATACCTTTGAAATTTCTGATTTAAAAGATACAAATCTGTCGGATCAGGACAAAGCTTATTTGTTTGCTAACATTGGAAGTGATTTGCCGGATGTAGAATTGGTTGAAACAACAGCTCT
>CBKWHA010000119.1:0-15915 GCA_966674115.1 uncultured Chitinophagaceae bacterium | reverse complement strand
CACCTTCAATTCGAAACTGATGCTCTTCATCTTCTGCTTCCCATTCTTCTTTAAGCGCCAATGCACTGGCTCTTTCTGGGTCAGCCGCGTTATAGCCCTGTACATATTGCAGAGTTGTTTCTTTCAGGTCCTTGTATTTTTTTTCATTGAAGTGGGTATCCAAAAAATCTGAAATCGTTTGATCTTGTTTCAGTTCACTTAATGCTTGCATCAATAGATCCCAATCTTTAATAAATTCTTTTTCCTGCCGTACGCTGCCATTAGATACGTGCCATATTTTGTTGCCAATGGTTTCATATTGAATAGCCGCTTTTTTCAAAAAAGAATTGGTAATGGGTAACTGGCCATGAATGAATTCAGCTCCAGCTTCTATAGGTTGAGAAAACAAGGTGTCTTCAATTGTATGTATTCTGCCGCCAATACGGTCGCGGGCCTCCAGTATCAAAACCTTTCTTCCTGCTTTGGTTAATTCCAAAGCTGCCGACAAACCCGCAGCGCCCGCACCAATGATGATGACATCAAATTCGTTTAGCCTTTCCATTCAATTTATTTTGAAATAAAATGTTTGCCAAACAAATGCCAATCGCTTCCCACTTCTAACCTCTAACCTCGTACTTCGCATCTCGTACTTCGTTTCAGGCATAGGATTGGCAGTAACAATTGAAAAACCAGACTATGAGTATTTATCATTTCAAGACGAATATTAATTGCCTGGGCTGTGTTACGCAAATAAAGCCTCACCTTGATAAACTGGAACAGGATCATACCATTGAACACTGGCATGTGAATATGAACGATCCCAATTATTTACTGGAAATTGAAACCAATAAGTTAAGTCCTGATGAGGTGAAGCATCTTGTACGTGAGGCAGGCTTTGAGGCAGAGTTTACCAGGGCACCACAGGAAAAAAGAAGATAAGCGTGAAACCCCACCCGAAGCCTCCTGGCTTTTCCTACTTTGAAGAAGGATTTTAACCGGGAGGCTTTGTTTTTGCATAATTGAACTGATGACTTTATACGAGCAAACTGCACTTCGGGAATTAGCTGACTGGAAGTACAAAATGTCCGGAAAGCCTTCAATTGTTAATAAGCTGGCAAGCCGGGTGCAGACAAAACTGAACAGCTATATACCCGAAAAGGTTCATAGAGCCATTACCACAGTCGTTAAGCAGATGATAAGAGGGGTGCTTTTTGGAGCAAAATACACGACAAAGCGGCATGCATCTTATGCTTCATTGCAGCAAATAGAAGAAGAGGTGCTTAAAGTCATCCACAAATACAAACACGCAGCAGCAGCCGAAGGTGGCATAACGGGGGCCGGAGGTTTGCTGCTAGGCCTGGCAGATTTTCCTATCTTTTTGAGTATCAAGCTAAAGATGCTTTTCGACATAGCCAGTATATATGGCTATCCTGTTCAGGATTATAAAGAAAGGGTATATATTCTTCATATTTTTCAACTGGCATTTAGCAGCCAGGAACACCGCCGCCATGTATTTGGCCAAATGAATGACTGGGATGTCAAAAAAGAACAGTTACCGGATGATATTCATCTTTTCGAGTGGAGGAAGTTCCAACAGGAATACAGGGATTATATTGATCTGGCAAAACTTGGCCAGCTCATTCCCGGTATTGGGGCGGTAATTGGATATGTTGCCAATTACAGGATGGTAGATCACCTGGGCAAGATGGCAATGAATGCTTACAGAATGCGAAAATTTGAAAATATGCATGGAATGAAAATTGAATCAAACAGGTAAATTATACTGACTTTACCAATCAATAAATCATCAGCAATGAAAGTATTACGGTTCCAATTGAGCTTACCTGTTTTCTTGTTCCTGATGCTAAGTTTTCAGTTTCAATCGTGTAAGCAAAAAAGCAATGATGCGGATATTCAGACAGCTATAGCCAGTAAAACCCAAACCGACCCAAGCCTGGCAGGTGTGCAGGCATCAGTAACGGATGGTGTCGTTACTTTAACTGGCGACTGTAATGATGCACCTTGTAAAACAAATGCAGAGCAGGCAGTTAAAAGCATCAAAGGTGTAAAGAAGGTAGTGAATAATATAACTGTGGCGCCGGTAGTTGTAACTGCCGATGAACCGCTAAAAGCTTCAGTAAATCAGACCATTTCCAATTACCAGGGGGTGCAGGCCGATGTGCAGGATGGAGTAATTACCCTGCGTGGAGAAATAAAAAGAGACCGGCTGCAGCAACTGATGATGGATCTGAATGCATTAAAACCGAAGAAAATAGAAAATCAATTAGTTGTTAAATAAACTTATTATGGCACTAAGGGCTAAATACCAGCAATTAATTGACACCGCTACACAGAGTGGTGTCACCAACCTGCAGGTGCGTGAAGAGAATGGCGTCTTATACATTGATGGTAATGCGCCTTCAGAAGATGTGAAAAAGCAGGTGTGGGATGTTTATAATAAAATTGATCCTGACTTCCGTTCAGGAGACCTGGTTTTGAACTTGATGGTGATGGGAGGAGGTGCACCGGCCACTACTGAATATGTGGTAGTAAAGGGCGATAGCCTTTCCAGGATCGGGCAGAAGTATGGTGTAAGCTGGCAAGAGATTTATGCAGCTAATAAAGACCTGATCAAAGATCCTGATTTGATTCAACCGGGCTGGACATTGAAGATACCCAATAAAAAATAAAGGCTTCGCATCATACGTCATTTGCTCTGTCCTTTCAGTTCCTCGATCATACCAGCTAGTCTTTGTATTTCTTTTTGCAGGGCCTTTACATCTTCTGCACCTGCTACAGGAGTATTCTTTTCTTCTGCATCGCGACCAATGAAAAAGGATGCAAGTGTAGCTGTTATGTACCCAAATATGGAAAAGCCATACAGGGAAAGCAGGAAACATAGGGCTCTTCCTTCAGGCGTCTGCGGCCAGTACTCACTGCCTATGGTAATGATCAGCATGGCTGTCCACCACAAAGCTTTTCCATAGTTTTCCAGGCCACCTGCAACATTTTTTTCAAAGGCAAACATTCCGGCCGCGCCTCCAAACAGCACAAGTATAGTAAGCAGAAATACATAGATAAAGCCCCTGCGGCGCATGGTAGCATTGAGGCTGCGCATGCTGCGGTTGAGTGAGGCAATGATCTTTACCAATCTAATACCCCTAATACCTCTCAATAAGCGTACAAAACGGAAGATTCGGACAACACGCAGTGCCGGAATAAGTAAAGAAATGATTGTTAACCAATTTCTTTTTAGATAAGAAACTTTATGTGTTGCCAGGAAAAACTTGAGCAAGAAGTCTATGATGAAAATTACCCAGATGGTTAGACTTAGCATTTCCAGAACAGGTGTCAGATGCCATATAAGTTCTATTACCAGCAACACCAGCCATAAAAAGCCAAGAAAGATCATTGGTCCTTCCAGTGTTTGTTCAATCCTGTGCAGCAGGCTGTTCCGCTGCCTGTTTAGTTCTGCATTTTTTCTCATAAAGAAGGCATGTAAAATAAATATGCCGCTGAGGAGAATTTGATTTTCCAGTAAGTTTGCTGTCCGGCTAAGTATGGATTTAAAAATAAGGCGAGGCTTTTTTGATACGTAGTTTAGTAATCTTTTTGTCTAAAAAAACAGTATTAATACTGTTTTTTATCTGGGAATAGTTTTTCAATTTGCCGGACATTTAAAAACTATGCTTATGGAAAAATTGGAAATCAAAACAGATCAATTCATTTCTTTAGACAAAGCTAAAAAGCTGCTTGGTAAGTTTAAAAAAGATAAGGATAAAGTCCTTAAAGATGAATTTAAAGGCAAAAACATTTTACCCGATTCTGAAACCTTTGAATGGGCACCTATCAACACCTTGATGAACCTGCCTAAATGTACTGGCCTGCGTATCTACTTCGGAATGGAAGAAGATGACAAGGTGAGCTTGGTTATTGTTGGTGTTGATGAAAATGGCATGGATATTCTGGATCCGATTGCACTGAACACAACAAGTCTTGCTTCCGATTCAACAGTCATGACCGATCCGATTGTAGAAAATGGTACCAAATGTCCTCCAGTTTGTCCGGTAAACTCTTCCTTGAATAGCTAATTCTTTATAAGAGGCTGAATGAATCCTTACATTGGTTACATTTTCAACTTTTCGATCATTATTGGGGCTATAATTGGATGTATACGGTGGAACCGTATACATCCTGCCTATCATCCTTTTCTGTTTCTAATTTGGACTGGAACCATCAACGAAATCATAAGCACCAGCCTTGTATTATCAGGTTACTACAATATTGTTCCATTTAATATTTATAACCTTGTAGAATCGCTGCTTGCTACCTGGCTGTTCTTCAGGTGGCATCTCTTTGATGGAAAACCTAAGTTATACCATGTTTTGCTGCTTACCTTTAGTGTTGCCTGGTTATTAGACATTATCTTCATTTCTGGCTTTACGCATTTCAATTCTTATTTCCGGATTTTTTACTCTTTTGTCCTCATACTTATGAGCATAAACATGATCAACCGCATGTTGTTCAAAGAAAGAGTTAATTTTTTGAGGAATCCTATCTTCCTGATTTGCAGTGGATTCATAATTTTTTATACTTTAACGGTTTTAACTGAGGCCTTTTATGTTTATGGACTAAAATTAAGTTTAGCCTTCCAGGCGAACATAACTTATATCTTGATGTCCACAAACTTGTTTTGTAACCTTATTTATGCATTAGCGATTTTATGGATGCCCCGGAGACAAGCCTTTTCACTGCAGTATTGATCATCAGCTTCGTAATTGGTGTTATCATCATTTTTTTTATTTTCTCCATAGTCAGACAGCAAAGAAAAAATTTACAACTGAACCGCCAGAATATACTGGCTGAAATTACCGCCATGGAAAAAGAGCGGGCAAGAATAGCCGCAGACCTGCACGATGAATTGGGACCCATGCTGGCGGCTGTCAAGTTGAAAATCAACAGCTTTGAACTTACGGATGAGGATGATAAGAAGGAAATAGAAAAAACAAACGAACACATAGACGGGCTGATCAAGCGGATGCGCGAAATTTCGTACGACCTCCTTCCAAGTATGCTCACCAGGAAAGGGCTGGTGCAGGCTGTCCGGCAATTTGTCGACTATACTAGCAATACAAGTCCTTTAAATATTAGAGTAGACCTACCCGAAAATGTTAATATTGACGAACATAAGTCTATCCATCTTTTTCGGATTGTCCAGGAAATTATCCATAATACGATCAAACACTCAAAAGCAAACGAATTAAAAATTTTCATGCAGGAAAAGAATAGCCTGTTAATTTTGTCTACCAGTGACAATGGAACAGGATTCGATTACCATGCTATTTCTAAAAGTGAAAAAGGAATTGGGTTAAGAAGTCTTTTAAGCCGGACAGAAATGATTGGAGGTGCCATGTATATTGAATCAGCGGTGAATAAGGGAACTACATATTCTTTTGAAATACCGTTAAAAAAACATGAGTAATTACAAGCTACCCATCCGCATTATACTTGCTGATGACCACGAAATATTCCGCGATGGCTTCCGTGTGATGTTAAGGAAACAAACCAAGATCAAACTGGAAGGCGAAGCTGCCAATGGAGAAGAGTTGATAAAGCTTGCCCATGAGCTGAACCCGGATGTGATCATTACGGATATAAAAATGCCGGTACTCGATGGCATTATAGCTACAAAGCAATTAATGAAGGAATTACCACATATAGGGGTAATTGCCCTTTCTATGTTTGATGAGGAAAACCTGATCATTGATATGTTGGAGGCAGGTGCGAAAGGTTACCTGTTGAAGAACGCCCATAAAGATGAGATCATAGCTGCGGTAGAAGCTGTGTCAAAAGACCAGACCTATTTCTGTGAACATACCTCGGAAAAACTAACCCGGCAACTGGCTGCCAGCAATGTCAATCCTTTTAAGAAAGCAAAGCCATTGCTTAATGAAAATGAGCTGCAAGTGATGCGATTTATATGCGAAGAACGTTCCAATAAGGAAATTGCAGAAGCCATGCATTTAAGCGTGCGCACCATTGAAGGCTACCGGGACAGGATACAAGATAAGATACAGGCAAGAAATACGGCTGGCATTGTTGTTTATGCCATCAAACACAAGATCTACCAGTTTGATTAATGAGTGTTTAAAATAGGACCTGCCGGGTTGTACACCCTAACAGGTCCTGAAGAAATGAAATTGCAGGTAGTTTAGGTTGCGGGCTTCGTATTGTGGGGGCATCTGTCTTTATAAAAGAACTTCAATTTCTGTGATTCTGGCAATCATCATATTGCCGGAAAAAATAGAAATGGATTTGTATTGGTTCGGTGATTTGAGATCTTCAGAATAAAAGACCTCTACAGAATGCCCGTTTTCTGAAATTACATGCGGTATAACTTCAAGGAACAGTTCATCCTTTGGCTGAACGCCAGATTCTTTTTTGATCAGGAAAGGCCTTAATATCCGGTTATTGACAACAACATCGCCTATGATGTACAGTGTACCTCTTTCATTGGCGCCGGTATTCTGCATATCAATCCAGGCCTCCCAGAGATCAATGTTATTGAGTTTTGAATCGGGCGTTGTTACCGTTTCCATTATTGTACATTTAATTGGATAATGCGAATGTAGTACACGGTAAAACCCGGAAAAAGCGTATTAATACGGTATTTTTATACAGATGAGGTGCTTACTTTCGCGAATTATTTACGTGTTTTGGCCTGAGAAGGGTAATTCCACCAGTTCCATATTCAGAAACATAAACATTCCCGGTCTTTATATCTTCAGTCAGGTCCAGTGGCATTACAAATCCGGAAAAGCCTTCCACTGCCGAACCTTCTACAAAGTTTAATATGCTTTTTCTAACCCTGCAGGGCGTCAGGGTAATCAGATCGTTCGAGCTGTAACGTGCTATGATCAATTTTCCTTTCAATGCGCCATTGAAGGCATTACTCTTGTATTCGATGATACCATTAGGCGACTTATTATTATGAAAATCAAATACAAAGCCGCGCCAATTAGCATCAGGCAGAGTACCTACCGGGTAGTCATTTGTCTGTCCCGGATCGCTGGAATCTGTGGGGTTGCCGCCATTCAACACATACTCGCCTCTTAATGGATTGGGATGACCATAATACCCGCCTTTTTGTATCCGGAATAGTAGGTCTTTTTCAATTTGCTTCACCTTGGTTAAAGCTGGTATTGAGGGGCCTGTATATTTTGAACCATCCGGTCTCCGGGCGCCTGAAACAGATGCTGGTGTATTGCCGCCGGGAGCAGAACCATTGTTGGGTACATACAATTCCCCATTGCTATGCCATACCAGGTCATACGCGTTGCGGACACCCGATGCATAAATGGTCAGGGGCGCATTAACTGCATAAGGATTATAAGTGCCGCCCCCTTCCGGAGTTTTTACATCCAGGGGTAGGTTGCCTAGTTTTTTTAAGTCCAATCGCAATATAGATGCAGACAACAGGTGTTCTTTTCTGAACCCCCATGTTTTATCTGCCTCTCCCAGGGCACTGTTGCTGCCTTGGGTAAAATACAAAGCGCCATCAGGCCCAAAGGCAATACTATTGGACAGATGATCTTTGTATGAACGGGGCAGGTTGATCAATATATTCTGAACATGCTCGAGTTTGGGGCCACTTAAACATGTAAGCTTACCATCCCAGTCAGGTCCATTTTCAAAAACAAAGGTGCTGTGGGTAACATAAGCAATAAGGCTATCTGCAGTGGATAAAGGATCAAATACAAGCCCTATGCTTAGCCGTTGCTGCCGCTTACCAGACGCATCCTGAAGAGAGTAAATGAGTTCTGGATTTCCTAAAGTCCCATCAGCTTGAATAGAAAACCTGGTAATAACGCCATCTATGCTTAACGCATATAACTTTCCGTCTGGTCCAAACGTAAGTGTGGAATACATGGCTGGCGCATTAGGCAAGCGGACTTTCTCAAATTTGATATTGAGCATTTCTTTCGAAGAAACAGAACCAGTGGTGAAAGTTGAAGTATAGGGGATAAACGAGGCTCCGGATAAATCTTTTACACCCTTTGTAACAGTAAAAACATAAGTGGTGTTTAATTTCAAAGGAATTTTTGGTACGAGCGTTATACCAGAACGCTTGACGATTAATCGCGAAGGCACAGCTGCACCGGTTGCGGCTTCACGTAAGTATACAGTTGAAGAATTAACGGTTGTCTTGTCGATACCTCCGTTGGGTAGTTTTAAAATACTGGTAGAAATGGATACGTTTTCACTTACAAATTGGATATTGTTCTCGGGAGTTATCAGTACCGCATAAGGTCTTTTATGATTCCTGTATTTGAGAAAACCAAAAAGAGCAAAAACAACAAGCAAAACAATAAAAATGGATAAAGTGAATTTTGTCGAAGTAGTGAGCGTCATTGGAATTTGTATTGAGAATGGTTAAGAGAAGGCTCAAATTCCTGTAGCACAAAATCCCAATAAATTTATAAGCACTACTGCAAAAAATAAATGATCAATATCAACCACGGCTTGTATTAAAATCATAAAAAAATAGCCCCACCGGAGTGAGGCCTTTCAGAACTGTATATAATAAAAAACATTTTATGATTCCTCAGCATAACTGCTAATAGGCTCGCAAGTGCATTGCAGATTCCTGTCGCCGTAGGTATCGTTAACACGGGCTACAGAAGGCCAGAATTTGTTCTGCCTTACATAATCAAGCGGAAAGGCTGCCATCTCGCGGGAATAAGGCATTTTCCAGTTATCGCTGCAGACCATATGTTGTGTATGTGGTGCATTTTTCAAAGGATTATCCTTTTTATCCAATGAACCGTTTTCAATTAAAGCTATTTCCCGGCGGATGCTCAGTAATGCATCGCAGAACCGGTCTAATTCCTCTTTATCCTCGCTTTCTGTGGGCTCTATCATGATGGTTCCAGGAACCGGGAAACTCATGGTAGGCGCATGAAAACCGTAGTCCATAAGGCGTTTGGCTACATCCACAGCTTCTATTTCTGCACTCTTTTTAAAAGGTCTCAGATCGACAATAAATTCGTGGGCGCACTCACCGTTATGGTTAGTGTACAGGATGTCAAATTCACCTTTCAGCCGCGCCAGCATATAATTGGCATTCAGAATGGCGTATTCTGTTGCCTTACGAACACCATCAGCCCCCAACATACGGATATATGCATAAGAGATCAGGAGAATGGAGGCCGAGCCAAAGGGGGCTGCAGATACAGCATGATTACCTTCATTCTTTTGCCTGCTATTGAAGACAACATGGCCTGGTAAATGTTTGGCCAGGTGCGCTTGCACACAAATAGGGCCCATGCCAGGACCGCCACCGCCATGTGGAATGGCAAAAGTCTTGTGCAGGTTGAGGTGACATACGTCAGCACCAATCAAACCCGGAGCTGTAAGGCCAGATTGGGCATTCATGTTGGCTCCATCCATATATACCTGGCCACCATGTTGGTGCACGATATATGTGATCTCTTTTACAGTTTCTTCATAAACACCGTACGTGCTTGGATAGGTGATCATAATGCCCGAAAGATTGGCGGCATGTTGTGCAGCTTTTGCCTTCAGGTCTTCTATGTCAATGTATCCATTTTCAAGTGCTTTTACTACTACTACTTTCATCCCGGCCATCACGGCGCTGGCTGGATTGGTGCCATGAGCAGAAATCGGGATCAGCATGATGTTCCGGTGACCCTCACCCTTACTTTCATGATATGCCTTGATGGTCAATAGCCCGGCGTATTCTCCCTGGGCGCCGCTGTTGGGTTGCAGGCTGCAGGCATCCAGGGCTGTGATCTCGCACAGATATTCGCTCAGGTCATTAATAATGGCTTGATAGCCCTGAACTTGCTCAACCGGTGCAAAGGGATGCATTTTACTCCAGTGGTTCCAGCTCAGAGGTATCATTTCAGAAGCAGCATTCAGCTTCATGGTACAACTGCCCAAAGCGATCATGCTATGATTAAGCGAAAGGTCCTTATTTTCCAGCATCCTTATGTACCGCATCATCTGTGTTTCGCTACGGTAAGAGTTAAATACCGGGTGCGTTAAGAATTCAGAAGTGCGTGTGAGGGCAGAAGGTATGTGGTAAAGCGATGTTTCATGCTGTATTTCAAAATAAACAGGGTCGATATCATTTACAAAAGAGTTGATGACATCGAAGAGCGCCGAAGTAGTGGTGGTTTCATCCAATGAAATACCAATATGCTGGTTGTCGAAATAGCGGAAGTTGATGCGCTGACGCTCGGCTTTTTCA
The DNA here is from genome assembly GCA_966674115.1 of uncultured Chitinophagaceae bacterium. Lineage (GTDB taxonomy): Bacteria > Bacteroidota > Bacteroidia > Chitinophagales > Chitinophagaceae > Flavisolibacter. The sequence goes on along the minus strand of CBKWHA010000119.1, from coordinate 5,663 downwards.
CGATAAGGCTTAATGTCATCTACCCTTATCAACACAGTATCAAAGAAATGCTTGTTTATAATCGTAAACCCAAGATTGTCCAGGGCTTCTGCCAGTGTTTGGGTCAACAGGGCAACCCTTTTGGCAATATTGGTCAGACCGTCAGGTCCGTGAAATACAGCAAACATGGCAGCCATATTGGCTAGAAGGGCCTGTGCCGTACAGATGTTGGAGGTGGCTTTTTCCCTTTTAATATGCTGTTCTCTAGTTTGCAGGGCCATGCGGAGGGCGCGGTTACCTTGTGCGTCAATACTTACGCCAATGATACGGCCTGGCATATTGCGCTTGAATTCGTCTTTAGCAGCAAAAAAGGCAGCATGCGGACCTCCGTAGCCCATGGGTACGCCAAAGCGCTGTGCAGAGCCACAGGCCACATCGGCACCCAGCTCGCCAGGAGGGGTCAATAAAGTAAGCGCCAGAAGGTCGGTAGCCATGGCAACAAAACCGCCGATACCGTGAACCTTTTGAATAAAACCGCGATAATCTTCAATAGCACCTTTGTTGTTAGGATATTGCACCAACGCACCGAAATAGGTGTTGTCCAATTCCGCAGTTTTATAATCACCAAACACCAGTTGGATGCCAACCGGGGTGGCACGGGTGATCAGTACATCCTTGGTTTGCGGATAGGTTTCATTGTCCACAAAAAATTTAGGGCGGGTAATATGCTCTGCCTTATTCAGAAAATTGAAGAACATGGTCATAGCCTCAGCAGCGGCTGTGCCTTCGTCAAGCAGTGATGCATTGGCAATAGGCAAACCGGTAAGGTCGCTTACCATGGTCTGAAAGTTCAGAAGGCTCTCAAGACGGCCTTGGGATATTTCAGCCTGGTAGGGTGTATATTGGGTATACCAGCCTGGATTTTCAAATATGTTCCTGAGAATAACCCCGGGTGTAAGGGTGTCATAATAACCCTGTCCGATATAGCTTTTGAATACTTTATTTTGGAGGGAAACTTCTTTAATGTGTTGAAGGTATTCATTCTCACTCATGGCTGGTGACAGATCCAGATCTTCCTTGATCCGGATATCAGAGGGAACAGTTTTGTTGATCAGTTCATCCAGGCTCTTTACACCGATAGTGCGGAGCATCTCCTCGGTTTGACTTTCATCGGGACCAATATGCCTGCGCTGAAATTCGGTTGCCTGTACTTCAAGAAAATTCATAGATAAAGTATTGCTTAGAAATTGGGTGCAAAGTTAAGGCCCACGGCCTAACGCCTCATCGAGAGTTTATCGGTTGAGGTTTTGAGGGAGAACAGGGACAGCAATGGTGAAGGCGAAACTGAACAGCGGGTGACTTTGGAACAATTTTTTAATAATATTTTAAAACACATGATATTATATGAAAAAGTTAGTATTGATCGGGGCCGTTGCAGGCTCTCTGATAGCGTGTACCAATGCTGGCGATTCCACTGAAGCAAAAAAGGATTCACTCGACTCAGTAGCCAGCGAGAAAAAAGAAGATATAGATTCAGCAGCACAGGCAAGAATGGAAAAGATTGACTCAACAACAGAACAAAAGAAAGCTGCTTTGGATAGTCTCGATTCTGTAAACAGGAAAGATACAGCCACAAGGCGTGATTAAAAAAGTAAAAGCCCCTCACTATTGAGGGGCAAATCATTTTACAAAACCTAAAAAACAATACTTATTTTACATAAATCATGCTTGTTAAGATGTAACTTTCAAGCTATGAACCCAAAAACACTACGGGTGTTCCTGGAACCTACTGTCGTAGGACTTTTGTTGAAAAGTGTCCTGTAAAATGACATAATGAAGTTAAGGTATTTTCCGGATCGCTTCCAAATTTATTTTCGCTAAGATCACATATCCTTATAGTAATCAACATTCTCCCTGATCAGCAGGTCAATGGGCATGAAGTTTATCTTTTCAGGTTCTACATCAAGAATTATTTTGTTGGTCAACGCTTTAATGGCAAGAAATCCCTGCGATTCGGGCCGTTGCCCAATGAGTAATTTAATGACGCCTTCACGAAGTAAGACCCTGTTCTTTTCAATTAAATCGTAACCTGCCAGATAGATACCATTGATGTTTCTATTCTTCAGATAATTGGCGAGAATGTGACAGGAAGAATTGAATGTAATGGCGCCTCCTGGAAGCTTCTCCTTATGCCCTTGGAAAATGTTATCCAAGGTTTCAACATTGTATTCAGGAGTATCAATTTTCAGGTTCGCATAAATAATGTTGCCCATAAAGCCAGTTTCATGCAGATGATCAAGAAACCCTTTTTCTCTATTGATTACTTGGTTGGATACCTCATCCTGCTGGTAGAAGATTTTCGTGATTAGTATATCTTTCTGCTTATCTATTCTTTCCAGCATCCATTGCGCCGCTACGGCCCCGCTGTCATAGGAGTTGGTGCCATAATAGGCTAGAGGGTGCTGCCCAGCTATATTGGCATCAATATACACATAAGGGATACCCCTATCATTAAGTAATTCAGATAATTTGATGACGCTGGCGCTGAAGAAGTTGGCAATCACAATGCCGTCAAACTCTGCACTTAATATCTTTTCAATGGCATTATCAAATGATGCCCGGTCATATTGATTGAAATACTGTTGCTCCACCATCACACCATAGGTTCTGGCTTCTTCTGCGGCTTTGGTGATGCCTTGTGCCACATACATCCAGTATTCATTCTGTGCAAAAGACGGAATAAGCGCAATAAGCCTGTAGTTCTTTTTAGAAACAAGAGACCGCGCGATAATATTGGGTGAATAGTTTACCTGGTCCAGCACAGCCTTTACTTTTTCCAGTTTCTCTTTTGAAACACGCCCCCTGTTGTGAATGACCCTGTCCACAGTGCCAATGGAAACCCCCGCCATTTTTGCAATATCTACGATCCTGATGTTCTTATTTTCTTCCATGCCGGATAAATAAATGGTAATCGGTCACAAAAGTAGGGATTGGAAATTTCAGGATGTGTTCGTTAACAAATCAATGCAAACCCATTCCAGTTACTTAGAAAGAATTTTGTTCTGTACAAGCAGGCAGGCGCCAATTACCCCCGCTCTTTCTTTGAGTTTTGTTAGCTTTAACTTGACATCATTATTGACGATGCTTAGAGAGTATTTGTTGATGGAGCTTTTCATGGGCAAGGTTAAGTAATCTCCTGCTGCTGATAACGATCCACCTAATATAATTAGTTCAGGATTATACAGGTTAATTAATAAAGCAACACCTCTTCCCAGTTTCTCTCCCATTTCAGCAATTAATTCTATAGCAAGAATGTCATCATTTAAGGCAGCCTCAATAATTTCCTCCAATGTAATGGATTCCGGGTTTTTTACTTTGTTGAGAAGGGTGCTGGTGAACCCTTCTGCAATCTTTTGCTTGAATTTGGTTACTAAAGCATTACCCGAAGCTTCAGTTTCTAGACATCCTTTTTTACCACACTGGCAAAGTATTTCGTTTTCAAAAATGGGAATGTGTCCAAATTCTCCGGCATAACCCGACTTGCCATAATACAACTGTCCATTAATGAGTATTCCTAATCCAATTCCCTGGTCAATATTGATGAACAGAACATTTTTCTCTTCTGTAACTGCGCCGCTGACAAACTCTCCAAAAGCCATTGCCCGCGAATCGTTTTCTAAGAAGGTCTTAATACCCACCCGCGATTCGATGATCTTACTCAGGGGTTCTTCATGAAAATGAAAGTAACTGTAACTGTAGCCTGTTGTATTATTAATTCGGCCAGTCATGTTCAATCCCAGCCCCAGTATCTTGTTCCTGGGTACCGGTAGTTCAGGAATAGTATTATTGATGATCGTACAGAGGGAATTCAGCGATTCTTCTGAGTTGTTTAATAGATAGGGGATTTTTTCTATGAATTTGATCAGGTTCTTTTTAAAGTCAAGCAGACCAATGTTGATGTAATATTTTTTTACTTCAACACCTATGAAAAAACCAGATTCAGAAGTAAGTCCATATAAGTTTGGTCTTCTTCCTCCTTTGGAGTCGATCTTGCCATATTCCTGAACCAAACCATCAGTTGCTAATTCATTCAAAAGCATAGTGACTTTGGGCACACTCAGATTAAACTCCTTTGCAAGATCATTGATCGTGGCAGTACCAACATTTGTAAAAAAACCGATAAGCGATTTTTTTAGTTCAAGGTTTTTATAAGCGACTCCACTGATATTATCATTATTCAGGTCTTTAAAGAAGTTGGCTTGCAGTTCCATCTGTGGATTGTAATTGTATAGTTGAAATTATAATGTATAAATATTGTCAATATTTTTTTAATTCAGTAGTACTGTCTTCTATTATGCAAGAATTACAGCATTATTTATATGAACTTAATAAAAATATTTAAAAACCTTTTGTTAATTAATAAATTTTTTTAGCTTTGGAAGGTTGTTAATGCAAATATAATTTAAATAGACTTGTTCGTAGGTCGTTTTTTTATTAAGTAGCCTTTATGAAGTATAACCTATTAACTGCTATAACTATTTTTCTTTTGTTCTTGCATCCAAAGGGTGGATTTGCCCAAAGTTTAAAAACTGATGTGCTGATCCTTGGTGGTGGTGCCAGTGGTACGGTTGCTGGTATTCAGGCGGCCCGGATGGGTGTTAGGGCGTTAATTGTTGAAGAAACAGAATGGTTGGGAGGGATGCTGACATCCGCCGGAGTTTCTGCAATTGATGGCAATCATAATATGCCGGCAGGTATTTGGGGAGAGTTCAGAAATCATTTATACCAATATTACGGTGGCGCAGCCGCGGTTGAAACAGGTTGGGTAAGCAATACATTATTTGAACCATCGGTAGGCAATAAGATCTTACAGCAAATGGTAGCGGCTGAACCATCGTTGGGTGTATGGTATAAAACTTCATGGAAAAAAGTGATAAAGCGTAATGGTGCATGGGAAGTGATCGTGGATAAAGATGGAAAAGAAAGGATAATTACGGCTTCTGTTTTGATTGATGCCACAGAGTTGGGTGATGTTATGGCGAAACTGGGTGTGAAGTATGCTGTGGGTATGGACAGCCGTTCCGTTACCGGTGAAAGTTTTGCTCCTGAACATGCAAATGATATTGTACAGGATCTAACCTATGTGGTAACCTTAAAAGATTACGGACATGGCGCCAACAAAGTGATACCGCGCCCGGTAGCTTATGATCCTAAAGAATTTGAGTGCTCGTGCGACGTTTCCGATCCGGCTTCGTTCGATAGCCCAAATAACAATTGCTTCAAAATGTTGCAGTATGGCCGGTTACCCAACAATAAGTATATGATCAACTGGCCAAAGTGTGGCAATGATATTTACCTGAACATTATCGGGAAAACTCCTGAGGAGCGAAAAAAGGCTTTTGAAGAAGCTAAATTACACACGCTGCGGTTTGTGTACTATTTGCAAACAAAACTCGGATATAAAAATCTGGGCCTAGCCGATGATGAATATCCAACCAGGGATAAAATGCCCATGATCCCATATTACAGGGAATCGCGGCGCATGAAAGGTTTGGTGACAATGTCTTTGCCACATGTGGCAGAGCCTTATAACCAAAGTAAACCATTGTATCGTACTGGTATAGCCGTAGGAGATTACACTATAGACCATCATCATTTAAAAAATCCTGACGCGCCGCAGATCG
>CBKWHA010000118.1:0-15923 GCA_966674115.1 uncultured Chitinophagaceae bacterium | reverse complement strand
TCCTTCTTTAGTGTGAATCTTTACATAATCATCTGAGGCTTCGAGGTAGTGGATTTCAGGTAAGGGTATTATTTTGATCTTGCCTGCTGTTTTGACTACAATACGATTGAGGGTAGCGCTTGTTTCTCCTACCGATTGTAACAAAGCCTGGGTGTTTTGTTGTTGTATTGTTCTTGTGCTTTGATTCAAGAACTTCTCCATTGCTTTATCAAAGCGATCCTTGCTGAAGGGTTTTAAGAGGTAATCAACGGCATGGGCTTCAAAAGCTTTCAAAGCATATTCGTCAAAGGCAGTTGTGAAGATTACGGGAGGAGGACCTTCGATCAACTCCAACATTTCAAAGCCATTGATCTTGGGCATTTGTATATCAAGAAAGATAAGATCGGGCTGGTATTGCTGAATGGCTTTGGCTCCTTCGAAACCATCGTTACATTCCTGAACAACTTGTATCTGGGGATAGTCTTGCAAATATTCCTGGACAATCATCCGGGCAAGGGGTTCATCATCTATGATTAATGCTTTCATTGTATATGTTTATGGTTTATGGTTTATGGTTGCCTTGAGGGAGGGTCTGGTTGTGGGATCTTTATGGTTGTTGTAAATAAACTGTCATTGGCTTCGGTTTTCAACAAATCGGTCCTTGCAAACAATAGATAAAGCCTTCGCTGCACAGAGTGCAGACCAAAACCTGTTCCTTGTTTGGGCGAGGTTGTCGAAGGGTCGAAAGGGTTCTGAACAGTTATTATCAACATGTTGTTTTCTTCTTTAGCGCGAATGCTGATGGTTAACTCTCCGGTAGTATCATACAACCCAAACTTTATTGCATTTTCAACAATTGGCTGCAGGAGCAATGAGGGAAGCTGGCAATTACTACCTGCTTCATTTTCTACTGTGGTTGACAGCCGGTGTCCGAAGCGCACCTTTTCAATTTCAAGGTATAATTGCAAATGTTGCAGTTCATCTTCCAAACTTGCCCACTGCCGCTCTTCTTTCTTTAAAGTGCCGCGTAAGAAGTCGGATAATTGTTGAATCATTGTGCGTGCTTGTTGTGGACGCACTCCTATCAACGCATTGATAGAATTCAAACTGTTGAATAAAAAATGCGGTTGTAATTGCTGACGCAATTTGTACAATTCTGCTTCCTTGGCCAGTCGCTCGGCTTCTGTTTTTCGTTTTTCGGCTTCCTGCTGATCCTGGAGTGTGTACCAAAGCACACTTATTAGCGCCATACAACCAATAATCAAAAAACCAATTGCCAGACGCACCGGAATGGATAGTGCAAAAAAGGAGCGTAAATTGTTTTGATCATGCAGCACGGTAATGGTTAAGAAATAGCTGATCAACCACCACGCTATGGTGAGCCCTACACACAACATGAGCACAAATCCAAACCGTTGTATTGTTGGCAGATAAAAGCTTAAAATACAACTGACCAAATAACAAGCTCCCATCAACAAGCCGTTTGATATGATGCTATCCCAGACAGCCACAGAGAAAGGATATCCATAACTATTAACTACAAAAACATGCAGACCTATCCATAACAGCCATCCGGTTATGAAGAACCTAAGGAAACGGCGGACTTTTAAAGGAGATACTGCCAAGTGGTTTATTGTTTATGGTTTGTTGTTTATAGTTGTTGTGCTCATTTAAACAATAGCGGATGCATAATCTATTTTACGGGCATACCTGTTTTGAATTTCTTCGGCCTTCAGATGCAGGAGGTCAATATATTTTCCGGCATGATCTTGTTCTGTAATTCGCGAATATAGTTCAGCACCATCAGCCAGGTTTAATTGATAAAGTTCTGACACATTGATGAAAACCCATTGTACCAGTTCCTGCTTCTGATTGTAAAATGTTTCCTGTTCAGCAAGACCTATTGATTTGGCTTTGTAGAAAGCCTCTTGCTCATCTGATGCACCAACCAGGCGCAATTGTTCTTCAAATTGCGGCGTATGGTTGCCGTTGCCACAAACAATCTGATAAGTGATTTTTGCCAAAAACCAGTTCATAGTAAATTGTTTAGAAGTTTAAAAACTACGTATTTCGATTCCACCAAACAGGCAGGTGCCTTCCAGGCGTATTACTTTATTGGGATCTAAACTTTGTCCGTTTAACTGCCGTTTATCATCTACGCCACCGAAAATGGCTACTATTTCGCTGTGTACATCCCAGGAAGAAGGAACGATCAGCTTGGTGCCACCAAAAATATTGGTCGTATCAATGGTTATTTTATTGGTAAAGTCAGCCTGTCTCAGATCAATTTCTGCGCCACCCATAAAGGTCACAATATCTCCGCCTTTTAGATTTTTAGAAAACACTACTTTTTTTACGCCACCAAAAGCTGTGGTAATGTCAATAAAGTCGTTTGCACTGGCAGCGGTATCTGTGGAATTAGCCGGTTCGTTGATAACAGGTTGGTTTTCCAGTGTGGTTTGGTTGTTTTCATAGCGGTCTCTCCAGTGGTGGTGAAAACGATGGCGGTGGCGGTGACGCCATGGCCTTAGGATGAATATAATACCAAAAAAGATAATTATAAATGGTAGTATGTAAGACCTTAATGAGATACCGGGAAAAGCTTCGTCTGCCAGGAAAGCACTGCCAACAATTATAAAAATAAACCAGGCTGGCCCACGAAAACTATGGCGCAGGCCAACGAACAGACCGAAGGCGATCAGAATCACCGGCCAGGTAAACAGCCAGTCAGGAAAGATAACTCCCAATGCCCTTGCCAAGAGCACTCCGCCAATGACTAAGAGAAACAGACCAGCCCATACATGTCCGCGGCCTCTTTTTGGATAGTGTTCCATTTTGTTTTTTTATCAAAGTAAGCACGGGAAAACTTCAAAGGCAAGGGACTACAGGTAACCGGCAAGTGTTTTACCGGTAAACGGCAGGCTTTTTTCGGTGAAGATGGTGAATGGAGAATGGGCTTCAGCTTAATTTTGCGGGCGATGAAAACAAACGATACTATTGGCCGCCTGCGTATGTTGGGCTATTTGGAAGCTTTATCCTGGGTGCTTTTGTTGTTTATAGCTATGCCTTTGAAATATATTGGAGGCAAACCGCTGCTGGTGACCTATGTGGGCTGGGTTCATGGCATTCTCTTCATTTTGTATTCTCTGCATTTGGTGCTGGCGATGCGGCTGCAAAGCTGGAGTTTTGGCAAGCTGGTCACCGGAGGGGTTGCCGCTTTTTTACCTTTCGGCACGCTTTGGTTTGACAAACGCATTCGTTAAGACAAGAGGATTGGCATAACTATTTCTGTTCGACATTTCTAAATCAACAAAACAGTTATTTATGAAACGTTTGAACGGAAAGGTAGTCATTGTTACAGGGGGCGCTACCGGCATTGGTGAGGCCATCAGCCGGTTGTTTGCAAAAGAGGGCGCCAAAGTGGTTGTCAATGGATTTCCTGAAGATCCTGTAATGGATGTGGTCAGCAGTATTACCAGTAAAGGAGATTTTGCCGCTCCTTTTGTGGGTGATATCTCCGTGGAAGAAAATGCTATGGCTTGTGTGCAGTTTGCGGTACAAACTTTCTATAAACTGGATATACTGATCAATAATGCCGGTGTCTTCCCGGTCATGGAGCAGATATACAACTATCCCACAGATGCATTTGATTACATCATGCGCCATAACATTAAAACGGCATTTCTCATGACCAAATATGCCATTCCTGAATTGAAAAAGACCAAGGGTTGCATTGTTTCAGCGGGTTCGGAAGCAGGGTTAATTGGACTGCCTGAAAATGCGCCTTATGGCGGCTCTAAGGGCTGGATGCATGCTTTTACCCGTGGCGTGGCTGTAGAGCAGGCCAAGCATGGCATCAGGGCCAACTGTGTATGCCCGGGCGCCATTGACACAGCGTGGACGCATAAGGAGCATGGGCCTATGAAAAAGAAACATGAAAAGATGATCATAGAGGGAACACCTTTAGGCCGCAGAGGTACACCGGAAGAAATTGCCAATGCCTACCTGTTCCTGGCATCGGATGAAGCTTCTTATGTGACAGGTGCGCTGTTTTCTGTAGATGGCGGTATTACTATATCGAAGGGAGCTGTTGGTAAAATGGCAGATAAGGATGTTAAAAAAGAACCTGAAGATACCTTAAACCTGAAGCATGATATGGATGGAGCAACGGATATGATAAGGGGAAGTTAGGGTCTTTCTTTTTTAATAACAATCAACCAGCAAATTGTAAATACGATCTCAATCACACCGTCGGCCATGTAGATGTCGCGGATGACATTGTTTAATGCATAATAAAAATCTACGTAGGCAAGTCCGGCAGATGTAAATAGGGCAAGTGCTGCAACAGGGAGGATATTGCCTTTGACGAAAATGCTGGTAAGCAAACAAACCGATATGGCCAACAGGCAGACGCCAACGGTTTTTACCAGCCACACATCCTGCTTGTAACCGCTTATCCACATAAAGCTATTGATATGCACTATTGGCCATAAGGCAGTTAGAAAAGTATAACTGCCCTGTATGATTAGAAGGTACTTTGTAAACTTCATAAGAGAAGGAGCTATTGTGCGGGCAGGTAGGTTTTGACCTTACCCAGGAGGTCCGATTCGTGAAAGGGCTTGGCCAGGAAATCGTCGGCACCGTACTCTTTAATATTCTTTTGGGCGCTGGGATGGCCGGAAAAAACAATAACAGGAATATGCTTACTGCTCTCATGATTTTTAAGATACCTGCAGATGTGCCTGCCATCGGAACCGGAAAGCAAAACATCCAGGAGAATGAGGTCTGGTTTAAAAGCATCAACCTGCTCATAGGCTTGTGCTTCATGCAAAGCACTAGCTACCTCATAGCCGTTTCTTTTTAATACCATTTTAATGAGTGTAATCATATCCGGGTCATCATCAATTACCAAAATCTTATACATGTAACCTTTTTAAAAATTAGCTCTGAAAAAAACTGTTCACATACCTTCCAAGGACATTCATTGCAAGAAAATGGAAGTGCTCTTAATAAAAATATAGAAAATTAGTTTTCAGAGAGCAATTCGTATGCTTTTATAGTTTTTGTGGCTAAGCTTCCTTGACCTTTCCTGATGTAAACTGATTTTTGATGTATTCATTGAAAAAAGAACCGGCCGAGCCTTCACATTCTATGTATAACAGAAAGACCTTCCAAAGACGGGGTGGTACATCATAATAGCGGTAAACGTTTCCTGAGCGGAATTCTATTTCCATGATTCTGTCTTTCTCAATGTACTCAACCCGGTGTATGGTTGCTGATTTTGTAGTAAATACAGGTTTCCCCATGAGTTTATTTTCACGAGTAACTATAAAAAAACTATACCAAGATTAATTGGAAACTAAATCAAGGACTTGTGAAATTGTAAGCCTGTGGTCCTGTGGCTCCCCAACTTTTCGCACAAAGTTTGTAGTTTAAGGGTATGATCAAACGGGTAAGAGAAAAAATCAGTAAGGTTTGGGCAAGCCTGGCATTGTTATCAATTGAAATCCTGGTTATAGCGGCCCTATTTTTAGGCGCTTTTACCGGCTTCGTTTTTATGATTAGACGGGTTTTCCAACTGCGTGATACCAAGTTAGACTACCAGGTATTTGATTATTTAAGCCAACATGTAAATAATACCAATAATGCCATTATGCTGGGTATTACCTTTCTGGGGAAACATGAATTCCTGATCCCGGCCAACCTGGCCCTCATCTTTTATTTCCTGTTCATAAAAAAACATAAATGGTATTCCATTAAAATACCTGCCATTGCGTTGAGCAGCCTTGCTTTAATGTTCTTCCTGAAACACCTGTTCGGGCGTGAGCGGCCCCTGACACCACTGTTGGAAGAGGCCAAAGGATTGAGCTTCCCAAGTGGTCATGCTCTTATGAGCGTAACTTTTTATGGCTTGCTGATTTACATTATCTGGCAAACTGTAAAAAATGAAAAGCTCCGCCTGGCGCTCACCATTGCCATGGTTTTATTGATCCTGCTTATTGGGTTTAGCCGGGTTTATCTGAGAGTGCACTACACCACAGATGTTATTGCCGGCTTCTGTGTAGGCTTTTTGTGGCTGGTACTTTCTATTTTGGTTGTAAAAAGATTCGAAAAATTCAGCAAGCGCAAGGTAAGCCCGATGGTAGAAAACCCAGCGAAGCCAATTGGTATAGAACCGTGAGGTTATTGTGGTGCTGGTGCATGAGCCGGCAGGGAAGTGTCTGATCTGAGCTGAGCGGTATCAATTTTTCTCCGTTCCTGTAAATCTACCCGGTCTTCCATATGGGAGGTGTCAATAGCCGGATCCCATGGCTTGCCAGGAGTTGAGTCAATTAAAGCTCCATCGGAATCGTTTGTGCCAATACCATCATCCACTACGCCACCCTGATCTGAACTGTTTTTACATGCTGTAATAAATACGGCGCCAGCCAATAGAATGAAAAGCTTTTTCATAAATCCAATTTGTGTTGGGTAATACTGCAACTATTTTGCCGGGATCATCACCATAAAACAATAAGCTGATCAATATTGTTTTCATTAATATAACAAATTATATTTGCGAAAACTTAATTAACTGTTTATGAAAAACTTATTTTCTATTGTAGCGTTCTTTGCGCTCATTCTCACCAGTTGCGGACCTTCCATTTATAAAACAACAGATTTTGAAGATGTAACCAGGACACACAAAACAGTTGCTATTATCCCTGCTAACGTAATGGTTCAATTACGTCCTAACCAAGCCAAGAAACTAACTCCAGAACAGATAGAAAAAAACCAGGAAGCTACCGGTTTTGCATTACAGGAAAAGATGTATGGATGGTTTTTGCGCCGCAGTACCAAGCAAAACTACACTGTTAATTTCCAGGATGTAAGCCAAACCAATGCATTGCTGCAGGAAGCCAAGCTTTCTTATAAAGACATACTGAAAAAGTCGAAAAGTGATTTGGCTAAACTGCTGGGCGTAGATGCTGTAATTTCTGCATCTCTGCGCACAGACAAGCCGATGAGTGAAGGCGTTGCAGTGGCGCTGGGTGTTGTTTTAGGTGTTTGGGGAAATACCAATAAAGCATTTACGACTATCGATATACATGAAGGTAAAAAAGGAAACCTGTTGTGGAAGTACGATTACGAAGCTTCAGGTTCTGTAGGCAGCAGCCCGGAAAACTTAGTAAATGCTTTAATGCGTAATGCTTCTAAGAAGTTTCCATATAACTCAAAATAATAAGCAACAGATAAGCATTTAATAAGAACCCGGCCGATGCCGGGTTTTTTGTTCGTTATTTAACGATTAAGATGTCCTTCAGGCGGCCTAAAATGCTACCTTTGCGCCTCAATTTTAGGGATATTATGATTTCTGTAAATAATGTAACGCTATCATTTGGCAAAAGAGTGCTGTTTGATGAGGTCAATATCAACTTCACCAAAGGCAATTGCTATGGTGTGATTGGTGCTAATGGAGCTGGTAAATCTACATTCTTAAAGATCTTATCGGGCGAAATAGAACCCAATAAGGGATCTGTAAGCATTACCCCAGGCGAGCGCATGGCCGTGCTAAAGCAGAACCACTTTGAGTTTGATAATGTTACTGTATTGAATACAGTGCTGATGGGTCATAAGAAGATGTGGGATGTGATGCATGAGAAAGATGCTATTTACCTTGACCCGGAAGCCACAGAAGATGATTACATGCGTGCAGGCCACCTGGAAGCCGAGTTTGGGGAAATGGGCGGCTACACTGCTGAAAGCGACGCGAGCAGCTTCCTGAGCGAACTGGGTGTGAAAGAAGAGTTTCACCAAAGCCTGTTGAAAGACATCCCTTCGAACATGAAGGTGCGGGTATTATTGGCGCAGGCCTTGTTTGGTAACCCAGACATCCTTCTGCTCGATGAGCCTACCAACGGACTGGATATTGAAACCATTGGCTGGCTGGAAAACTTCCTGGCCGATTATGAGAATATCGTATTGGTTGTATCCCACGACCGTCACTTCCTGGATGCGGTTTGTACCCACGTAGCTGATGTAGATCGCCAGAAGATCAAGGTCTTCACAGGTAACTATACTTTCTGGTACGAGTCGTCCCAGTTGATGGCCCGCCAGTTGACTGACAAGAACAAAAAGATTGAAGATAAGCGCCAGGCTTTGATCGACTTTATTGCCCGTTTCTCGGCCAATGCGTCTAAGAGCCGCCAGGCTACTGCCCGTAAGAAGGCTTTGGAAAAGCTTACAATTGAGGAAATTGAGCCATCCAACCGCCGTTACCCAGGGATTATTTTCCAGCCCCAACGCGAGGTGGGTAACCAGATCCTGAATGTAGAAAACCTAAAATCTTCAGTAGAAGGCCGTAAGCTTTTTGATAAAGTAACTTTCAGTGTGAATAAAGGCGAAAAGATCGCTTTATTGAGTAAAGACCCGCTGGCAATTACCAACTTCTTTGAAATCATTAATGGCAACATGCAGGCTGATGGCGGTAAATTTGAATGGGGTACCACCATCACTAAGGCCTACTTGCCTTTGGAAAATAATGAGTTTTTCAAGGGTGGCCTCACCCTGCTTGAGTGGCTGCGCCAGTATGTGCCATCGCATGTTACAGATGCTGATGAACCGTTCCTGAGAGGTTTCCTTGGAAAGATGTTGTTCAGCGGTGATGATATCATGAAGAAAACAAACGTACTGAGCGGGGGTGAAAAGGTACGTTGTATGATCAGCCGGATGATGTTGCAAAACCCTAACCTGATTGTTTTGGACCAGCCCACCAACCACCTGGACCTGGAAAGCATCCAAAGCTTCAACGAAGGTTGTCAGATCTTCCCTGGTATTGTGCTGCTGACCTCGCATGACCATACATTCATGCAAACTGTAGCCAACAGGGTCATTGAATTGACACCTAATGGCATCATCGACCGCTTGATGTCATTTGACGAGTATCTTGAAGATAAGAGGGTGAAGCAGTTGAGAGAAGAAATGTACGAGAGCGCGGTGGCTGTGTAAAAGATTATTTGAATTGTTTAATAGGTTTAGTGTTATTGTTCAAAGGGCATCGGTTGATGCCCTTTTTAATTATGTACCTACTGTAATTCCGGAGCATTAAAAGTATCGCCCTGGTTGATGTCTCCGGTTTGATAGCCTTTTTTAAACCAGTACATTCTTTGTTGAGAGGTGCCGTGGGTAAATGATTCCGGAACCACATATCCCTGGGCTTCCCTTTGCAGACGGTCATCACCAATGGCATTAGCCGCATTTAAAGCTTCATCTATATCACCGCTTTCCACAACATTTTTAACCCTGTCGGCATAATGTGCCCAGACTCCAGCCAGAAAGTCTGCCTGCAATTCCATGCGTACGGAATACTCGTTGTACTCTTCCTGATTCAATCGTTGCCTCATCCTGGCCATTTGATCGGAAATGCCTAAGACTGTTTGAATGTGATGGCCAACTTCGTGTGCCACCACATAGGCCATTGCGAAATCGCCCGGTGCCCGGAAGCGGTCTTGCAATTCCTGGTAAAAGGAAAGGTCTATATACAGCCTATGATCGCCAGGACAGTAAAAAGGACCTGAAGCCGAGCTGGCGCTTCCGCAGGCAGACTGAACAGCGTCGCGGAATAAAACCATGGTAGGTTCAGGGTAATCCTTACCCATTTTGGCAAATAACTGGTTCCATATATCTTCTGTATCGGCCAAAACAACCTTTACAAACTGGGCCCGCTGGTCTTCAGCAGCTTGCTCTTCGGCTGTCATTTGACGCCCCTGGTTGGGCAGCTGTTGCGGCAATTGCGATACATCACCTCCTCCCAACAAGAAGTTCAGCACCAAAACGATAACTCCTATTATACCACCACCAACGGCTACCTGCCCACCAGAGATGCCGCGACGGTCTTCTACGTTGGAACTCTGCCTTCTTCCTTTCCAAAGCATAACATAATGTTTTAAGGTTTACCTAAGAAGGAGGATAAAAAATGTGCCGGATGTCAGAGCGTATATGCATTCTTCTGAATCAGCGCATCGGCAATGCGACGACGGGCCTCTTTGCTGTTGAAGGGCTGCGCCTTGGAAAAGCGCCTGAGGCCCATTTGCATCATGCGCAGTTCATCGCCATCTGCAAAAGCGTTTAGTGCATCTTTACCATGTTTTAAGATCCTGTCGGCCGCATCGTACAAATAGCAGGATAATATGTCTTTATATACCTGGCTATCCCCTTCTCTTTCGGTAAGCTTCATCACCCGCAGCAATAAGCTCTCGGCCACGAATGTGTCCATTGACATATCAGCAATATTCATCAACACCTCTTGTTCGTTCTCCAACTTCATCATCAGTTTTTGTACAGCGGCACCTGCTGTGAGCAGGATAGCTTTCTTGAAATTGGCCACCAGTTTACGCTCCTCGGCAAAAGGTGTTTCGTCTGCAGCACCAAAGTCGGGAATGCTCATCAGCTCTTTTTGCACTTCCATGGCCGCACCCATCAGGTTGAGACGACCTTGTAAGGCACGTTTCAAGGTCATATCGACGGTAAGCAGGCGGTTGATCTCATTGGTACCTTCAAAGATGCGGTTGATGCGGCTATCGCGGTAAGCACGGGAAATATTGTATTCGGCACTAAAGCCATTACCGCCGTGGATCTGAACGCCCTCATCCACTACAAAGTCAAGGGTTTCGCTTCCTACTACTTTCAGGATGGCACATTCAATGGCGTATTCTTCAGCAGCGGTTAATACGGCTTCATTGTAAGGCTTGCCGGTTTCCAGCAGTTCTGCTTCCTTATCGTCTATCCACTTAGCCGTGCGGTACAGGGCACTTTCACAAGCAAAGGTCCGTATGGCCATCTCGGCAAGCTTGTGCTTGATCGCGCCAAAGTTGGCTATGGGTTGTTTAAATTGTTCGCGCGTGGTGGCGTATTGTATTGAATTAGTGATGGCACGGCGTGTACCCCCCAGAGCAGCAGCACAGAGTTTCAGGCGGCCAATGTTCAGGATATTAAAGGCGATCTTGTGTCCTTTGCCAATTTCGCCCAGCAGGTTCTCTGCCGGCACCTTACAATCCTGAAAATATAGCTGTACCGTTGAAGAACCTTTTATGCCCATTTTGTGTTCTTCGGGGCCCTGGGTGAAGCCTTCAAAACTTCTTTCTACTATAAAGGCAGAGAACTTATCACCATCTATTTTGGCAAACACAGTATATACGTCGGCAAAGCCACCATTGGTGATCCAACACTTCTGGCCATTCAGCAAATAATATTTCCCATCCTCGCTCAGGCGGGCTGAAGTCTTTGCACTCAGGGCATCACTGCCGCTATTGGGCTCCGTAAGGCCATAGGCGCCTATCCATTCTCCGCTCAGCAGTTTAGGCAGGTATTTTTGTTTCTGCTCCGGTGTTCCAAAATATAAAATAGGCAAGGTGCCAATACCAGTATGAGCGGCAATCGCTACAGAAAAGGAATGGCCGGCGCCGAGAAAATCATTGATAATGGTTGATGTGATAAAGTCCTTACCCAATCCGCCGTATTCTTCAGGGAAGGCGGCAGCCAGTAGTCCTTGCTCACCTGCTTTTTCCAATAGCGAACGCATGAGGCCGGGTTCCTGGTTGTCTATCCTTTCGAGTAAAGGGATGATTTCAGTCTGAAGAAACTGTTCGCACATGTCACGGATCATTAGTTGCTCTTCGGAAAACTCCTCGGGTGAAAAGGTGGTATTGCTTTCTTTAATGAGCCATTCGCCTCCTTTTAGTGCTTTTGTTGCTGTGGTTTGCATGATGACAAGTTTTATAGGTGATAGATAGTTAGATTATCATACACTTTCTGCAATACTTGCTTGCATAGTTCAATGTGTTCGGGCGGAACACCTTCCAGTGCTTCATTTAGCGTTTCTTCTGCCAGTAGCATGGTTTGTTCGTGAAGTAAAAGTGCTTGCTCGGTGAGGTGCACTTTGTTAATGCGTCTGTCGTTTTCTGAAGACACCCGTTTCACCAGGCCGGCTTTTTCCAAGTTATCGATCAAGCGGGTAATGCTCGGTTTATCACGAAAAGTTGCATTGCACAAATCCTGTTGGCTTTTGCCGTCTTCTTTCCACAAATGATATAAAACACTCCATTGCTCAATGGTAAGGTTGAGGCCCTGTGCGTTGAATTTCTTCTGCAGTCGCCTTGCTATGGCAGTAGACGCATTGCCTGTAATAAAGCTGTATAATTCTCCTTTCTTGAACTGCATGTCGGGCATATGGTTGTTTATGCAACTATTTAAAGATAAAGAAAATTTTTGGTGGAAGAAAGGGAAGGACGATAAACAATAAGCAATGGGCAATAGGCAATAGACAAGGGGGTTACGAGTTGAGGGGTTCACGAGTTGGGAGTTCAAAGTTCATAGTTCTTAGTTAGAAATTATGAAGTATGGCTTATGAATGGTAAGTAAGTGGCGGGAGTGGAAGAGTAAAAGAGTGATGGAGAGCAGGTGTAGGGTTGTAGATGTTTTGTGCATATAATTTTTGGCTGTGGTTGTTGCAGCATTTTTTATTGAGCAGGGGCGGGAGGTGGTTGATTGTTTGGGTTTTGGGTACTGGTGGATTTTGCTTTGGGGGAACTTGTGGCTTGCTCAGCTTCCCTTTTTGCTTTCTTCCGGAAAAAGCCACGGAGTAAAAAGTTATGCTGCAGGGCTTCCATGTTTTCATCGAGTTTCTCTGAACCAGACTGTAAGTTTTGGAGGGTGCGTTTTAAGTTATCAGCAGTTTCTTGGTCGGTGAGGAGGACTCCTATTGGGGTATTGCTGCTGTTCAGATTACTACTGGCCGCCTTCAGGTTGTTGACTACATCGGTGGCTGTTCTGGATACCTGGTCTAACTGTGAAGCGGTGGCCTGCAAACGATTGAAAATAACGGTATCTGTTACAAGATCGTTGGCAAAAGAACCTTTGGTCTGCAGTTGGGCTGAAAAACCAGCAATATCTGCAGTTAGTCTTTGTGCGTTTACTGACGCCTGCCTTAACGTGACCGCTGTTGTTTCTAAAGAGTTTGCCAGGGTTTCATCAGTTAATAGCTTTCCTACAGACCCCTGCCCGGCAGACAACTTATTAGCAATTTCTTTGAAATCCTTTGTGATCTCCAGAAGGTTCAGATTGTTCTGCTGCAATGTTGCCATGATCTCGTCTGTGCTGAGGGTTTGTTCCACACCCAGTACGTCACCTTCTTCAACAATGGGGCTGTTTGTGGTTCCAGCAAAATAGATGTCAACAATTTTATTGCCTATGAAGCCTTCAGAACTGATCCTGGCTTTGGCATTTCGGCGGATATATCTTTGAACATCTTTTTCCACCTTCATAACCACTTCTATCTGTGAGTTGCCATAAAAGTTAATATCATCAACGGTTCCAACCTTTACGCCAGAAAACCAGACATTATTGCCCTTCAGCAAGCCGCCTACATTGTCGAAGATGGCCTTTAGCCTTATTTTTTTCTCGAAGGTCCTTTGCTGGCCTCCCAGAATCAAAATCCCTACAATAAAAATCACCAGCCCAACGAATATGAATATACCTACTGTTACAGCCCTGTTTCTATTTGTTGCTTTCATCTGTTACTGTATAAAGTTGTAATCAAAAAAGATCTTGATCCTTTCATCGTCTGTAGTAAAGACTTCTTCAAAACTGCCCTGCCGGACAAACTTCCCCTCCAGCATCATGGCAATCCTGTCGCCGGTGGCCTTGGCACAGGTAAGATCATGCGTAATGATAATGGATGATGTGTGGTATTGCTGTTGCACTTCATTGATCAGGTTGTTGATATCAATGCTACTAATGGGATCCAGGCCGGCAGTAGGCTCGTCATACAACATGATCTGAGGCTGCAGGATAAGGGTACGGGCAATACCGATACGCTTTCGCTGACCACCTGAAAGTTCGGAAGGCATTTGGTTTTTTGTCTTCACCAGGCCCACTGCATCCAATACTTCGTCCACCGCTTTATTAACATCCTTTCTGCTTAAGTTCTTCTTGTGCCGCAGCAAAGGAAATTCCAGGTTTTCCCGTACGGTCATACTATCATACAACGCACTATGCTGAAATGAAAAGCCAATCTTTAAGCGCAATTCTCTTAACTGTGCCTCATTCAGTTTGTCCACTTCCATGCCAAGAACGTTCACTCTGCCTTTACCTGGTTTTAATAGGCCCACAATGATCTTGATCAGCACAGATTTTCCTGTGCCTGAACGACCCAGTACCACCACATTTTCGCCTTTGTATACTTCCAGGTTAACACCGCGCAAAACATGATTATTGCCAAAGGATTTATGCAGATCCTGCATGGAAATAACAGCCTCGTTGTAGTTAATATTTGATGATTTTTGTTTCAGCATAATCCTATGGAGTTCTTAACCATGTAGCTACTTGAACAATCAGCACTTCCTCTATAAAAATCAGGAACATGGAGACCACAACAGATGTGTTGGCCGCCCTGCCTACGCCTTGTGTACCATGGGTGGTATGATAGCCCTGGTAGCAGCCCACGACCCCAATGGTAAAGCCGAATATTGTGGCTTTTGCAAGAGATGTCCAAATATCGAGGAAGGTGATGCTGCTAAAGGCATTTTCAAAGAAGGTGGTCATGCTGGTTTGTTCATTGGCATGAACATCAACAAAAGCTCCCATCATGGCTACAAAGGCTGAATAAAACATCAATACGGGCAGCATGATGGTTGTGGCCAAAACACGGCTGGCTACCAGGAATTTAAAAGGGTTTATGGCGGATACTTCCATGGCGTCTATCTGCTCGGTCACCTTCATCGATCCAAGCTCGGCAGCAATATTTGAACCCACTTTACCGGCACAGATCAAGGCTGTAACCAAGGGAGCCAATGCCCTGATGATGGCTATGGATACTAAAGAAGGCAACCAGGAAGCGGCACCAAATTCGGCCAGTGAAGGCCGTGACTGCTTGGTAAATACCAGGCCTGTTATAAAGCCGGTTAAAGATATCAGGGCCAGAGATTTATAGCCCACTTCATAACATTGGCGTGTGATCTCTGTGAATTCAAAAGGAGGCCTGAAGATTTCCTTAAAAAACCGGCGAACGAATATAGCAGAGCGGTAGATGTTAACAAAAAACGTATCCAAGCCTTTTGAAACAACATAATTTTCTGGTGGCCTGTGTCTTGATCTCATGGAAGATTCTTATAAATGCATTAGATAAGTTTAAAAATACTTGTTTTCTCTTTAGGAAATGGAGTTACGGGTAATGATATAATTGTAAACTCTGTGCCAAAGCTTACCCGGGTCATTTGCTTAATGCCTTTGAGAGAAGATGTTGTATGTAATGATGTGTAGGGGAAAATTTAGCTCAACAGTTGATGCAAGGGCGGGGCTACCAGGCTGTAGTTTTTGCATACCTTACCGGCCCCGCCTATCTGGCGGGACCGTCCTGTTTCAGAATGAATAGGCTCCTCACTGTTTTGAGGCAGGTAAGGTATCCTCCGCTATCCAAGCGCCTCACTGGTCTTTCAGGAAGTAGTATCAATTTTTTGCTGATTGTTTTGAAAATCATTTATTCCACTCACAATCCCTCCTATCCACCATTAGCGGCAGGGTCACAATAATCCTGTAGTCTTCGTTCTGGTACACAGGATTTCTTATGAAATCAATGGCTTTTCCGGTAATAGAAATGTAGTTTTCGCCTTTAAATTACTGCGTGGCAAGTATAGCTTAGCTGTTTAAAGACTTTAGGGTTTCCTAATTGTGTGAGATAGTAAAGAGAAATTGTCAACCACCAAGATAGTTGAAATCTTCAATTTAAAAAAACATAAAGAAGCAATTTTTTTTAATAAATATTATAAAAATAGGTTGTTGCTATATGCCGGGAAATGTTGGCCCTTTTGTATTACGTATGTGTATGACTGAAGTTGAAAAGATTTGCTATATTTGGGGCCTGCTCAAGCACTCATTTTGAATCTTTTTCAGTATTTGAATATCCTTTT
>CBKWHA010000117.1:0-15938 GCA_966674115.1 uncultured Chitinophagaceae bacterium | reverse complement strand
TTCCAAAGGCTCCAGAGGGATCACGACATTTATTGTGGAAAAATCCTGGCCAGGTGTTGTTGTCGGCGGAAAGGAAAACAAGCTAGGGATCCGTGCTTCTGATACCCATACGATTATGTTCAATGATGTTAAGGTGCCCAAAGAAAACAGGCTGGGAGAAGATGGGTTTGGTTTTAAGTTTGCTATGAAAACACTCGCAGGTGGACGTATTGGTATTGCGGCACAGGCCCTAGGCATTGCTTCTGGTGCATATGAACTGGCTCGTAATTATTCAAAAACCCGTAAGGCGTTTGGTACGGAGATTATGAACCACCAGACCATTGCTTTCAAACTGGCAGACATGGCTACTCGAATTGAAGCTGCAAGGTCGTTGTGTTTAAAAGCTGCCTGGGATAAAGACCAGAATCGAGATTATACTTTCAGTTCTTCTATGGCCAAGGTATACGCCTCAGAAACGGCCATGTGGACGACTATTGAGGCTGTACAGATTCATGGGGGTTATGGTTATGTAAAAGAGTACCATGTGGAACGGCTCATGCGCGATGCCAAAATCACACAGATCTATGAAGGGACGAGCGAGGTTCAACGCATTGTTATCAGCAGAGAAATTTTAAAATAATATGTGAGCGATAGGTTTACGGCAATCAATATATTTTTGTTGGTGTGAGAGCGCTTTTATTTACTTTCTTTTTACTCTTTATCTATCAGCCAGCATCTGCAAATGACAGCCTGATCATTCAACAACTAGTAAAAAAGATCTATAGCCAGCAGCATAAAAATGATGCTAGTTTTCCTGATGGTTTTTTTTCTTCTTACCGGGAATATTATTTTAACCGAGGTGTACTAAAGAAAGATGATAACAGCTTTTTCACAGGGTTGATTGTGTTTACTCTTCGTCAGTTACGTCCATTTCTTGATACTTCTTCCCAGCATATTTGCGATTCAATCATAATTAGTGCAATGCCTTCATTCCAGCGGTTTCGTAACCGACTGGGTAGAAATGTTTACAGCTTCTGGCAGACCCGGCCGGTAAAATATTTTCCAAATTCAGGTCTATTAAGTTTGTTTAAAATGAATGCCTTGCCTGATGATGCAGACTGTTCGGTTATTGCATTAATGGCATTGAATACATCGGTAACAACAGCCGCCGAAGTGCATCAATATTTGCAGGCATTTACCAATAGTAACACGCATAAAGTACAAAGCTCCTATACTGATTACAAAATGCTACCGGTTTATTCGACATGGTTAGGACACAAGGTGCCAGTGGATTTTGATATTTGCGTGTTATCGAACATCTTATACTTTGTTCACACTTATAAACTTTCTTACACGCAAGCAGACAGTGCCTCATTAAAAATGATTTGCCGCTCTATTGATAAGAAGCAATACAAAACAGATGCAGTCTATCTTTCCCCTTATTATAATCAAACCTCCGTTATCCTATATCACCTGGCACGGCTAATGTCTTCAAAGTGTATTCCTGAGTTGGAACAATTTCGTTCTCAATTGATTGCAGATACAAAAGACCTCTATGCAAAGTCCCACAGTTTTATGGAAAAAGTGATTCTATCTACTGCCTTATTAAAATGGAATGTAGTCTTACCAGATTTTGAACCGGATCTAGTCGGCCAGCCTGTATCTGCACAAGAAAATTTTGTTTTTTTCGTTGCTAATATGGCAACTATGTTACCTAATCCTGTTAACAGGATATTAACCAAATCCAACATTGGCAGATTCGATTATTACTGCCAGGCCTACAATGATGTATTGTTTTTGGAAAATATTGTGTTAAGAAACCGTACTAAACATACAGCATATGCTATTTCCTGCAATTTGAATATTCATCAATAATTTTCTTCCATATAGAAACACACCGATCGGCTGAATCACCTTTTTTAAACCAGTAACCATCTTGCTCTGTTTTTATTTTCTGGTATAAGGCTTCACATTCCCTGAAATAAACAAAAGCTGTATACATATTCGTGCCGTCGGTAAAATAGGGATGTTGCACAAAATAAGGATCACGCCTCGGCAGGCCTATATATGTTCTTTGAGTGCCATCTTTGGTTGTAAATTGGTATAGTGCGACGATATCATTTCCATGGACTTTTCGTACCAGATGATAGGGCCTGACCTTGCCTTCATCATCCACCAGGTTTTTAACGTAGAAGGTATCTTTATCAATTACAAAAGATAGTACTGCTTCAATATCATATTGTACCCGGTGTATTGTCTTTTTAGTACTGTCCGGTGAAATCTCTGACCATTCCATCTTGACCAGGGTTGGGTTGGAGCCATACAGGTTGAGATCAACGTTTCCTTCATAGACATGATCAAGGGCAATAAGTTTAGCGTGGTATGTAGCCAGGTGTGATTGTTGCCCGTAGGTTAGTTTTACAAGCCAGGTAAGCGTCAATAATGGCAGCAAAAAAAATGCTTTCATGGTGGTGTCTTTCTTCTTAAAGCAGCAAATAAAAAACCAATTTTCAGGGCATTGCCAACAAGTTTCAGTTTAAAACAGACTCATCCATTTTTTGCGGGCTGAATAAATTAGCCTTTACTTTTGTAAAAAGACCCTTAGAACAGTAATGATCAATAAGGAAAATTATACGGCTATCATTAAAGAATTAAAGGAGAAAGATGTAACCCTTGTGGCCGTAAGCAAAACAAAGCCCGCAGAAAGTATCAAAGAATTGTACGACCTGGGCCAGCGCGATTTCGGAGAGAACTATGTCCAGGAACTGGTTGACAAGCAGGCGCAACTGCCCCTGGACATTCGTTGGCATTTTATTGGGCATTTGCAAACCAATAAGATAAAATACATAGCTCCATTTGTTCATTTGATACATGGAGTGGATAGCTTCAAACTACTCAATGAGATTAATAAACAGGCTGTAAAGAACAACAGGGTGATCCGTGTTTTATTGCAGGTACATATAGCACAGGAGGAAACAAAGTTTGGTTTGGATGAAAAAGAGCTGGAGCAACTTTTAAATTCAGACACAGATGTGTTGCAGGCATTACAAAATATAAAGATCGAAGGCTTTATGGGTATGGCATCTTTTACAGATAACAAAGACCAGATTAGAAAAGAATTCCAATACCTGAAGTCTCTTTACGACAAGTACAGTAACCTGCAGATTGCAAATTGTAAATTACAAAGACTTTCTATGGGGATGAGTGGTGATTATGGGATAGCGATAGAAGAAGGAAGTACAATGGTTCGTATCGGAAGTTTGATTTTTGGAGAAAGGAAATTAAAATAAAGGATGGGTCAGCCTTTATTTTAATTTCCTGGTTCTACAATTCTTTAGCTATTATCCATCATCATCAATGTTTTCCCCAATTTCGTCAAAGGCAGAGTCAGCATCTGATCCGAAATTTTTTTCCCTGAAATTATCAGAAGCGGTACTGCTGAGCCTTTCATTAAACTCTTCATTATTCCCGCTATTACTCATTGTGCTCACTCCTGGTTGTTGTCCAGAATCGTCCCTGGTATAAGGGTCGTTGTTTCTTCCCTTATCAGCAGGCCGGTTACGGTTGGGATTTAATTTATTCTTTTCCATAAAATGAATTTGGAAAAGCGATCAAAATGTTGTGCCAAACAGTTCATTTCAATTGATAAAGACGTTACTTCAGGTCTTCAATCAATTTTTCATTCAGCCGCACATAATCGTCGTTATTCTGTTTTTTTGCCAGTTCTATAGATTTCAGAGCTGTAGTTTTGGCTTCATCTTTTCGACCGAGTTTAGCCAGTGCTTTTGCTCTTTGGTGGTGTACCCAGAAGGCATTTGGGTTTTGTTCTACTGCTTTATCAAACCATGCAAGTGCCTGTTTCAGGTCTTTCCCGGTTTCCATATAATACATGGCAGATTGGAAGTAAGGGCGATTGTCTTTTGACATGATATTGTTGATCTGGGCCATTACTTTAGTGTCTACATCAGTAGTAATCGGCACCTGAACGGCTGTTTTGTCCCATACAATACGCAGATCTGCGCTTGAAGGCATTATATTGACAAACTGCATGGTAAAAGTTTCAGCCTGCATGGGGGCATTCATAGCTTTTACTTTAAAACGGGCAACATCTTCACTTTCTTTATATCCGTCAATACCCCAGTTGTTTATTCCTTTGTTCAGGACTACTTCCCATTCATTTTGATTGGGGATGGTATATAAAGCATATTCGCCTGCTTTCACGGCAACTCCGCCAACACTTACATCATCTGCAAATTTGATACGTGTGGCAGCATTAGCACCTGTACGCCACAGTTTACCATAAGGCACCAGATCGCCAAATATTTTGCGGCCTCGCATGTTTGGGCGTGAATAAGTTAGCTCAATGGAGGAAATACCAAATTCCTGTTTAATGGTTTGTGTTGGGCTGGGTGCTGGTATCTTTAATTGTTGTGCATCTGCAACCAGAATGCAGCAAGCTGCAGCAAAGCTAAAAAGGGCTTTCTTAAACATAGTGAAATATTTAGGCAGCAAATCTATGAGGATTGTATTTTTATCGCCAAATATTAATTATAGATGGCAAAAATTTATATGGTTTTGGGAAGCGTATTGGCCGGGCTGGCTGTGATTTTAGGTGCTTTTGGTGCGCATGGACTAAAGCAGCTAGTGCCACCTGAAACAGTTTCTTCTTATCAAACGGGCGTACAATACCAGATGTACCATGCATTTGCGTTACTGGCGGTTGGTATATTGGCTGAGCGCTCTGCTAACGCTTCTTTTTATAACTATGCCGGTATGTCCTTTGTAACGGGAATAGTTCTGTTTTCCGGTTCTTTATACTTAATGGCATCATTAAAGGCTGTTAATAAAGTAGGCTTATCTGGAATCGGAATCATCACTCCTATAGGCGGACTTTTCTTTATCCTTGGCTGGTTATTACTTTTGATAGCTATCGTAAAAAAATAGTTGAATATTTTACGTTTTTTTACCCTGACTTCAAAATTCAAACTTCAGAATCCAAACTTTATCTTTGTTGATATGGCTAACAAGCTGAAGAAACCTGTAGCACCAAAGGTTGAGGAGAAAGAAGTGAAAAAGGCAAAACCTGGTCCCGACAAGTTTAAACAGGACAAGGAAGAGAAAGTTGACTTGAAGCAACTTGCAAAAGATGAGCGTACCTGGAAAATCATGGGTACAGTTTCACTCTTGCTATCCATTTTCCTTTTTATTGCGTTTGTTTCTTATTTTTTTACATGGAAGGAAGACCAGGATAAGGTACTCAATAATGATGCATCTTTTTTGTGGGAAGATGAAACAACTGTGAGCAACCTCTTAGGTCGTCTTGGTGCCTATATTTCTCATTTTTTTATTTATCGTGGTTTTGGTATTGCCTCTTTATTATTCTGCTCTTTCTTTTTTATTACCGGAATTAACCTTTTAACAAATCAGAAGATCTTTTCCATTAAAAGGAACTTGCGTTATATTACGTTTGGTCTCCTTATCACCTCGGTAACTTTATCATTTTTATTTTCTAGTGTTGCTTTCCCATTCGGTGGCAGGGTCGGTGATATGATCAGTTCCTGGTTGAACAGCTTTTTAGGTGTTACGGGAACCGCCGCTTTATTGTTGGTTGTAGGGATCAGTTATCTTATTTGGCAGTTCAATCCTTCTTTCAATTGGCCGGAAAGGCCAAAAATGGCTGATAAGACAGATGGGGATGTTGCTGAAGAAGCAATCCTGGAAGTGCCTGAGCAACAGCAACCTGGAATGACGTCTCCCCAAGATGCCAAATTGTTTGTAGAAGAAGGACAACCTTCCGTACCAGAGAAGGGAAATATTCTTAAAGGCGAAGGTGAGATGATAGTGAACCTTCCTGTACACGAAACGCCCAAGAATGTTTTTGAATTGGTAGAAAAAAATATTCCGGAAGAAGAACGACTGATTATTAATGAACCAGTAGCAGAGGAGCCTGAACCTTTGAAGAATGATGTTAATGAAAGTAACAATTTCCACAGCATTGAGCAGGAAATGGAGCCGGAACATGAAGATATTTTTCCTACCCTTGTACTGCAAACACCCACAGCACCGGTTGACCGTCCGCAGTTTGCTCAGGCAGTCACTGACCTGAAACTAGAAATCAACAGGGTTGAAGACAAACCTATTGATGAAGAGCGGGAAAAAGACTACAGTGACTTACCTCCATATGAACCTACCCTTGATTTGAGAGATTACAAGTATCCATCTCTGGATATATTGGAATCACATGGCAGCGAGAAAATTGTGCAGGATGCGGCTGAACTGGAAATGCACAAAAATCAGATCATCACCACGCTGAAAAACTATGATATAACCATTCAGCGAATCAGTGCTACCGTTGGGCCGACAGTGACATTGTACGAAATAGTGCCTGCGGCTGGTGTCCGGATTTCCCGTATCAAAAACCTGGAAGATGACATTGCGTTGAGTCTGGCAGCTTTAGGCATCCGCATCATTGCACCAATTCCTGGTAAGGGTACAATTGGTATTGAAGTGCCAAACGTTAAGAAGACGGTAGTAAGTATGCGGACGCTTTTGTCATCTGAAAAGTTCCAGCACAATACTTTTAGCTTACCAATCGCAATTGGGAAAAAGATCGACAATGATAACTTTATCGTTGATTTGGCATCTATGCCGCACTTACTTATGGCTGGTGCAACAGGCCAAGGTAAATCGGTTGGTTTGAATGCTATCCTGGTTTCCATGTTGTACAAGAAACATCCTTCTCAGTTAAAACTGGTATTGATCGATCCGAAAAAGGTGGAGTTAAGTATTTACCGGCATATTGAAAAGCACTTCTTAGCCAAACTTCCAGGCGAGGAAGAAGCTATCATTACAGACACCAAAAAAGTGATCAATACGCTCAATGCTTTGTGTATTGAAATGGACAACCGTTATGATCTTTTAAAGGAAGCGGGTGCGAGGAACATAAAAGAGTATAATGAAAAATTCATAAAGCGTAGATTAAACCCTCAGAAAGGCCACCAGTATTTACCTTTCATCGTTTTGGTAATTGATGAGTTTGCCGATCTGATCATGACGGCGGGTAAGGAAGTGGAAATGCCTATTGCCCGCCTGGCTCAGTTGGCGCGTGCAGTAGGTATTCACCTGATCATTGCTACACAACGCCCTTCAGTAAATATCATTACCGGTACCATCAAGGCTAACTTCCCTGCACGAATCGCCTTTAAGGTTTCTTCCAAGATCGACTCCCGAACCATTTTGGATGCAGGTGGTGCCGAGCAGTTGATTGGTAAAGGAGATATGCTGATTTCATACAATGGTGAGATTGTTCGTCTGCAGTGTGCTTTTGTAGATACGCCAGAGGTGGAAGAAGTGGTAGATAGTATTGCAAGGCAACGTGGGTATGCTCAGGCCTTTATGCTACCGGAATATGTAGATGAAAAAGACCTGGAGAGCAAGGATTTTGATGCCTCTGACCGTGACCCACTTTTTGAAGAAGCAGCCCGCCTGATCGTGCAAAACCAGGTTGGTTCAACTTCTTTGATCCAGCGCAGGATGAAGTTGGGTTACAACCGTGCTGGCCGTCTTATGGATCAATTAGAAGCTGCAGGCGTGGTTGGACCCAATCTTGGCAGTAAAGCACGTGAAGTGATGATTAAAACAGAAGCAGAATTGCAGGAATATCTGGATAATATGCCATAGGGGCAAAATATCAGTTACACTATTGTTAAGAAACATTTCAATAAGAAATCCCGGTATATAAGTTGACCTTTTTTTAAGGAACGTGGGATTATCTTTGTCCCGGTATTTTAGAAAATTCAATTAAAAAAATAATGAAAAAGATTTACTCTTTACTTGTTTTTGCCTTCGCCGTACTTGTGACCAATGCCCAGACGAAAAGTGATCCGGAGGCAAAAAAAATTCTTGATGGTGTAAGTGCAAAGTTTAAGACATTTAAATCACCCCAGGCCTCTTTTACTTACCAGGTAGAAAATTCACAAGGTAAGGTGCTTTCTACCCGTAAAGGCTCTGTCAGCATGAAAGGAAACAAATACCGCGTAGCTATGGGTGATCTGGAAATATTTTCTGATGGCAGGACCTCATGGAACTATGATAAAGGTGCTAATGAGGTAACAGTAAATGGTGTGGATGTTTCGGGAACCGCTATGACACCACAAAGATTGTTTACTAACTTTTACGATAAAGACTTTTTATATAAGTTGAATGGAGTGAAAAAAGTGGGAGGAAAAACCGTTCAGGAAATTGAAATGACCCCTACTGACAAGACCCGTCCTTTTCATAAGGTATATGTGCTCATAGATAAGGCAACTAAGAGTATTTACAGCGCAAAGTTCTTAGAGAAAAATGGTAACCGCTATAGCTATACAATCAATAAGTTGACACCCAATGCCTTGCTGACTGATGCGAGCTTTGTATTTGATAAGAAAAAATATCCAGGAGTTGAAGTAGTGGACTTGCGATAAATCAAATTGAGTGGCATTATTAAGATAAACAAAGCACCCGGTCTTTTATAGATCGGGTGCTTTGTTTTAAGTAAAAGGTTGGGATTTGCAAAAAATGCAAGTATTTTTATTATAACTGCGATAATATGCGGTAATTTACCTTTTTGATTTGCATTTTTTGCCAAAATAAATTTCATGGAACCATATAATGTCCAGGTTTCTTTCTTTCAGCATATCAAAAATAACCTGCCTCCACATCTATCATTAGTTGATGAGGTAGCTGATCTCTTAAAAATCAGTAATGATAGTGCTTATCGACGAATAAGGGGAGAGAAGCCAATAACTTTAGAAGAAATTGAAAAGCTGGCAACACACTTTAAAATTTCTCTCGATCAGCTCCTGCACCTTCAATCTGACTCATTCTTGTTTTCTGGTAAGCTTACAAATGCTACCGATTATATTTTTGAAAAATGGTTGGAGGGAACACTGCAGCAGATGATTTATTTAAGCAGTTTTCCTCAAAAGCATGTTTATTACCTGGCAAAGGATCTTCCGTTGATGCAACAGTTTCAAATCCCCGAATTGATTGCATTTAAATCTTTTTTCTGGAGAAAATCTATTTTGCACTACGATGATCTAAGGGGTGTCAAATTTTCATTTCGCAATATTGATCCAAAGCATGTTGAATTAGGTAAAAGGATAGCTGCGGTATACAACCAGATACCATCCACAGAAATATGGAATATTGAAAGCATTAATTCTACCATTCGCCAGATCGAGTTTTATCGTGATGCCAAATGTTTTGTATCGGAAGAAGATGTAGCGCTACTTTATAAAACGACGATCAAATTGATAGATCACCTTGAAAGACAAGCAGATTTAGGATTAAAGTTTGACATAGATGGATCGCCCAAACCTGACGCCGTTCCTTATAATTTATATAATAATGAATTGATTCTTGGTGATAATTCCGTTTTAGCAGATTTGGGAACAATGAGGATTTCTTATTTAAACCATAGTGTTATCAACATTATTGGAACACGTGATGAGCGCTTTACCTCTTACATATATGATGCCTTTCAGAACCTTATAAAAAAGTCCACACAATTAAGTCATGCAGGCGAGAAAGAACGCATACGCTTTTTTAACCGTATTAGAGATAAAATGAAATTAGCTGCAAGGCTGTAATCGACAACTTATGTATTATCTATGAGTGTAAAACTGATTGAATGTCCACGCGATGCTATGCAGGGTTGGAAACAATTAATTCCTACAGAAAAGAAGGTTTACTATATTAACTCTTTATTACAAGTTGGATTTGATACTATAGACTTTGGAAGCTTTGTTTCACCAAAAGCTATACCCCAGATGGCTGATACTAAGGAAGTGATCAGGCGGTTGGATTTAAGCAAAAGCAAGTCCAAGCTTTTGGCTATTGTTGCAAATGAGAGAGGAGCGCAAGATGCTGTAGCTTATGATGAAATTTCATTTCTGGGTTTTCCCTTTTCAATTTCACCAACGTTTCAAATCCGGAATACCAACAGTTCAATGGAAGAAAGCCTTGCCAGGGTAGAAGGTATTCAGGATTTATGTTTCAAACAAGGTAAACTTTTAGTTATTTATTTAAGTATGGGTTTTGGTAACCCGTATGGTGATGATTACAATGAAGAGATATTACTGCATTGGGCGGATGAGATGGCATATAGAGGCATCACGATCATTGCTCTTTCTGATACAGTCGGCGTAGCAACGGCTCAGCAGATCAGTTTTGCTTTGAATACTTTGCTTCCAAAATATCCTCACATTGAATTTGGTGTCCACCTTCACTCAACCATAGAAAACTGGCATTCCAAAACGGCCGCTGCTTTTGAAGCCGGGTGCAAAAGATTTGATGGTGCTCTAAAAGGAATAGGTGGGTGCCCGATGGCAAATGACGACTTAGTGGGTAATATGAATACAGAATGGATGATCGAATATTTTAAAAGCCAAAATGTCTTACCGCAATTGAATTTTGAAGCTTTGCAAAACAGTCTTACCATTGCCGCAGAATTATTTGATGAAAATCTTTAACCTCGTTAAGATAATAGGCTTAAAAATAAGGTGCAATGGAGTTCATGCTCAATATTAATCTGCCTAAAGCAGACAAGTTGATAAATCATCAACATCAGATTTTATCGGTTGGTTCCTGTTTTACTGAACATATCGGTAATGCGTTGACTGAAATGAAATTTCAGGTACTGCAAAATCCGAACGGTATTTTGTTTGACCCGGTTTCTGTTTGCAGCAGCCTGGTTTCCTATATTCAAAACAAGCAATATGCCGTTGATGATCTGTTTTACTTAAATGAACTCTGGCAAAGCTGGCAACATCACAGCCGCTTTTCCGGAATGGATAAGGAAGCTGTTCTGGAGAAAATAAACCATTCGCAAAGCAAAGCGCATCAGTTTTTAAAAAATGCAGACTGGCTGATCATTACTTTGGGATCTGCATTTAATTATCGATTAAAAAGTGAAGAGTCAAAATCGGCAGGTATACCACAGGTTTCCCGTTTAGAGAATGACGGAGCTGTGGCCAATTGTCATCGTGCCCCCTCACAATTTTTTCAGAAAAACCTGTTGTCGATTACAGAAATTATTGAAAAGTTGGATAATACCATTCATCAGCTTTTTCATTTCAATGGCAAGCTCAATATCATATTCACTATAAGTCCGGTCCGTCATATCAGGGATGGGGTGGTAGAAAATAACAGAAGTAAGGCACGATTAATAGAAGCGGTTCATCACATGGCTAATAAGTTTGACCGGTTGCATTATTTCCCATCGTATGAATTGGTAATTGATGTGCTGCGCGATTACCGGTTTTATGACATTGATATGGTGCATCCCAATTACCCGGCCACAGAATTTGTACTACAAAAGTTCCAGCAAACTTTTATGAGTGAGGAAACCGTTACAATAAGTGAAGAAATTAAAAAAATTGTAATTGCCCGCAAGCACAAGCCTACGCATCCTTCTACGGAAGGACATAAAAAGTTTCTAAAAAGCTACCTAGAAAAGGCAATAAGCTATCAAAAGCAGTATCCATTTCTAGATTTTAAAAGAGAGATCGATTATTTTTCAGCCCTTCCTTAATGCATCCTATCTCCCCTTACTTCTATATTTTTTATTATATCTGCTTCGTATTCCAGCCACTCTTTCCAGCGTTTCCTTACTTTTTCCTTATTAATATAGGTTTCGGCCAGGTCTATAAACAAGGTATAGTGCCCTGCTTCGCTTTCCATAAAGCGCCTGTAAAAATTACGCAGGTAGGCGTCTTCCAATCCTTCACTCAGGCGTTTAAAGCGTTCGCAGCTACGGGCTTCAATGAGAGCACAAATGAGGAGTTTGTCCAATAACCGGTCTTCCTCACTGCCGCCTTTGGTTTCAAATGTCAGTAGTCTATTTACATATTCATCTTTGCGCTGTTTGCCCAATTTTAGTTTGCGCTTTTGCAATTCAGCCAGTACTAATCTAAAATGGCCCCATTCTTCTGTAACGATTGGTGCCAGCTCGGTTACCAGTTTTTCCTTTTCGCTGTACCGTTGTATTAAAGAAATACATGATGTTGCTGCTTTTTGCTCGCAGTATGCATGATCGGTTAAAATATCCTGAAGTGATTTCTCGGCCAGGTTCACCCAGCGGGGGTCAGTTGGCAGTTGTAATCCCAGAATGGCTTTGGCATCCTGAGAAAGTTCATCCATTTGTTCCATCAGGCAAAAATAAGAACCATACAAGTAAGGATATGGTTTGTAAAGGCTATCTAATAGCTAAAAATCATAAATTGTAAATGGAAATCGTAATTTTTCACTTACCTTTGCCGCCAAAATTATCGGGTATCTAATCGGATGTCTTTTTAAAAAAACTACGATGTCATTAACTAAAGAAAAAAAAGCCGGCATATTTGCCAACTTTGGAGGTAAAGAAACCAATACAGGTTCAATTGAAGGACAGATTGCCTTATTAACAGAGCGCATCAGCCAGATTTCTGCTCACTTGCAGCAAAATAAAAAAGATTTTTCTACACACCGTGGATTGATGCAACTGGTAGGTAAACGCAGAAGATTATTGAATTACCTGCAAAAGCATAACCTTCAGGGATACCGCGAACTGATCGAGAAATTAGGAATCAGAAAATAAATAAAGTTTGTGAACGCATGATATTCCCAACTGGATATACGGTTGGGAATAGTTTTTTATGCACAAACTTTTTTTGGCATTTAATTACCATCTAAACCATAACGTATGTTACGGCAAAAATTCAGTAAAACATTTGATATAGGCGATGGCAGACAGGTTACTATCGAGACCGGAAGGTTGGCACGTCAGGCCGATGGAGCTGTTACAGTAACAATGGGTAATTGTATTTTGTTGGCCACTGCCGTAGCCAGTGAAGAACCAAAGGAAGGCCAGGACTTTTTTCCGTTGAGTGTAGATTATATGGAAAAATTCTCATCTGCCGGTCGCATTCCAGGTTCTTTCTTTAAGCGTGAAGGAAGGCTTAGCGATTACGAAGTATTAATTTCCCGCCTTATTGATCGGGCATTACGCCCTCTTTTCCCTGAAGATTATTTCTGTGATGTTCAGGTAATTGTTACCCTTATCTCCAGCGATCCTGAGGTTATGCCTGATGCTCTTGCCTGCTTGGCAGCATCTGCGGCTTTAGCAGTTTCTACAATCCCTATCAAAGAAGTTATATCCGAAGTGCGCATCAGCCGCATTGACGGTGCATATAAAATAAATCCTTCCCGTTCTGAAATGGAAAAGTCCGATATGGATTTCATCATCGGAGCCACAGAGAAGAACATAATGATGGTAGAAGGTGAAGCAAAAGAATGCAGCGAGGAAGAGCTTGTAAAAGCATTGGAAATTGCGCACGAAGCTATCAGGGTTCAGATCAAAGCACAACAGGAATTAAGGGATATGGTAGGCATCAAAGAAAAGCGTGACTACCCCAAACCTGCCCAAGACGAAACCTTACGTAAGAAAGTAGAGGAATTTGCTACTGCAAAGATTGCTGAGCAATCAAGGGCAAATCTTCCAAAAGCTGAACGTAAAGATGCTTACAAAAAGGTTTATGAAGACCTGAAAGAGCTGCTTCGTAAGGAAGCTAATCTGCCTGAAGGCGAAGAAATTCCAGATGAAACCAAAAAATTGGTAAAGAATTATCTGGCAGATGTTCAATACAATGTAGTAAGGGATATGATCTTAAGCGATCGAATCCGCCTGGATGGAAGGGGTTTAGAGGATGTGCGTCCGCTGGATATGGAAGTAGATGTTCTGCCTACACCACACGGCTCGTCATTGTTTACCCGTGGCGAAACTCAATCACTTACCACTGTAACATTGGGTACACCATTAGATGAGCTCCTGGTTGAAAGCGCAGCCAAGTCTGAATATTCA
Source organism: uncultured Chitinophagaceae bacterium (assembly GCA_966674115.1). Taxonomy (GTDB): domain Bacteria; phylum Bacteroidota; class Bacteroidia; order Chitinophagales; family Chitinophagaceae; genus Flavisolibacter. The sequence continues at coordinate 2,080 of CBKWHA010000117.1, read as the reverse complement.
AAATTCATATTGCACTATAACTTTCCTCCCTTCTCAACTGGTGAGGTTAAGTTCTTAAGAGGTCCTGGTCGCCGTGAGGTAGGCCACGGTAACCTTGCACAGCGTTCTTTAAAACAGATGATGCCTGGTGAAGATTTCGCCTATACAGTTCGTGTTGTGAGTGATATCCTGGAGAGTAATGGTTCCTCTTCAATGGCAACTGTTTGTGCGGGTTCTCTTGCATTAATGGATGCCGGTGTTTCCTTTCCAAAGCATGTAGCGGGTGTAGCTATGGGTTTGATCACAAAAGAAGGCAAGTATGCCGTATTGACCGACATTTTGGGAGATGAAGACCACCTCGGTGATATGGACTTTAAAGTAACCGGAACCCGCGAAGGTATTTGCGGCATCCAAATGGACATCAAAGTAGATGGCCTTTCTATGGAAATCATGCGTAACGCCCTTGAGCAAGCACGCCGTGGCCGTATGCACATTTTGGATGCGATGTATAATTGCATTGCTGAACCAAGGTCTGATGTGAAACCACACGCTCCGCGCACAGTGAAAATGTTCATTGACCGCGAGTTTATAGGTGCAGTTATCGGGCCTGGTGGTAAAGTGATACAAGAAATTCAACGTGAGACAGGTACTACGATCAATATTGAAGAGAAGAACAATATGGGTGAGGTGAGCATCTTTGGTACTGTTAAAGAAGGCGTTGAAAAAGCTCATAATTGGGTGAAAGGTATTGTTGCTGTTCCTACTGTTGGCGATGTTTACGAAGCAACTGTAAAATCAATCCAACCTTATGGTGCTTTTGTTGAGTTCCTTCCTGGAAAACAGGGCTTGCTACATATTTCTGAAGTAACCTGGAAACGTTTGGAAAGCCTGGAAGGTGTTTTGAATGAAGGCGATGTCGTAAAAGTTAAGCTAACGGGTACGGATCCGAAGACAGGAAAGTTCAAACTCTCCCGTAAAATATTGTTGCCTAAACCCGAAAGCCAGCAACAACAACGTGGTGGTAACGGGCAATCGTCAGAAAAACAATCATAATTACTCCATAAGATCAGAAGACGGTAAGTCCGGGAGTTAGAAAGAATCATTTCATATTTATTGAAGTATCTTTCTGGCTTCCGGACTTTTTGTTTCTTTGAATCAGGATATTACTCTTATTTTAATAACATATAATGGATTCCATTAAACTCTCAATTAAAGCCTCCGAAGAAAACCAGGAATTGTTAATTGCAAGTCTAAGCGATTTGAATGCTACGGGATTTGAACAACAGGAGGATGAGCTCATTGCCTGGTTCAATGAAGACGATTTTGATGAGGTGGAAATTTTATCTTTATTAAGTTCTTATCCCTATCAAATTGAAAAAATAAAAGAACAAAACTGGAACGAACTGTGGGAGAAAGATTTTCAGCCAGTGGTAGTTGATGATTTTTGCGCTATACGTGCACATTTTCATGAACCCATTACATCTGTACAACATGAAATCATCATAACACCCAAAATGAGTTTTGGAACCGGGCATCATGCGACCACTTATATGATGATTCAGCAAATGAAGGATATTGATTTTCAAAATAAGTCAGTATTTGATTTTGGAACAGGGACAGGTATATTGGCAATATTGGCAGAAAAATTAGGAGCAAGAGCAATAACAGCAATTGATTTAGATGACTGGAGCATTAAAAATGCTTTTGAAAATATATCACATAATCAATGTTATTCAATTGAATTGTACCAGTCATCCAGGATTCCTGAAAACAAAACTTTTGATATTATATTGGCAAATATTAACAAAAATGTCATTTTACAACACCTAACAACTATAGTTCAGGCTATAAATTCCAATGGCAGTTTGTTGTTAAGTGGGTTATTAAAGGAAGATGAAGAAGAAATAATTTCCGCAAGTAAAGGTTTACCTTTAGAATTAGAGAGAAAGATCAGTGGAGGAAATTGGATTTCCCTTTATTTTAGCAAAACAAGCTGAGCAGTTTTTACTTTAACTTTAAATCTCAATGCTTTATAAGTAATTTTGCAGTCCTTTAACGGCTTTCTATGAATGAAATTTTGTTGATCATATTTGCTTATTTG
>CBKWHA010000116.1:0-15958 GCA_966674115.1 uncultured Chitinophagaceae bacterium | reverse complement strand
TCGTACCTCGTACTTCTAACCTCGTACCTCGTACTTCTAACCTCGTACCTCGTACCTCTAACCTCGTACCTTAATTCGTTATTAACTTTTCCTGTGAACAAATTGATTTTTCCTTCGCATTACAAGTTCGTAGCTTTGCATGACCTCCCGGATTTTTTCCTTAACACATTTCCGTTGGTCACAAAATTGGTCGTGATAATTAACAGGTTCCTCCTGAGGAGCAGTTTTTTATTGTAGTTCGCCATTAAAACAAAACAATAAACAGTAAACTATAAACCATAAATATATAATGGCTAAGTACATTTTTGTTACGGGAGGGGTTACCTCTTCACTGGGTAAAGGGATAATTGCGGCTTCGCTAGCCAAACTCTTGCAGGCCAGGGGCCTGCGTGTAACAATCCAAAAATTCGACCCTTATATTAATGTTGATCCAGGAACCCTCAACCCCTACGAGCATGGTGAGTGTTATGTTACTGAGGATGGTGCAGAAACTGACCTGGACCTGGGGCACTATGAGCGTTTTTTAAATATACACACATCACAGGCCAATAACGTTACCACGGGGCGCATTTACCAATACGTGATCAACAAAGAAAGGGAAGGTGCTTTCCTGGGAAAAACAGTGCAGGTAATCCCCCATATTACTGATGAGATCAAACGCCGGATGCTCTTATTGGGGCAAAATAATGAATACGATATTGTGATCACAGAATTGGGTGGAACAGTGGGTGATATTGAATCACTGCCTTATATTGAGGCTGTTCGCCAGCTCCAATGGGAACTGCCAGAAGAAGACCTGCTGGTAGTGCACCTGACACTGGTACCTTATCTCAAGGCTGCTAAAGAGTTGAAAACCAAGCCTACCCAACACTCTGTAAAAATGCTGAGCGAAAGTGGTGTTTTCCCGGATGTGATCGTTTGCCGCACCGAAGAGCCCATTACTGCTGATATCAAGCGTAAGATCGCTCAGTTTTGTAATGTGAAACCCGAAGCCGTTATCGAGGCGCCGGATGCCAGCACCATTTACGAAGTGCCCCTGTTGATGATGAACGAGCGGCTGGACCTGATTGTCCTGAAAAAACTGAATATGTCCGGTTATAAAGAGCCGGATCTTACCCGCTGGAAGGCATTCCTGGATAAATTAAAATATCCCAAGGCAAAAATTACCATAGGTCTAATCGGTAAGTATGTTGAACTCCAGGATGCCTATAAGTCTATTTTGGAAGCTTTTGTTCATGCCGGAGCTGTCAACGAGTGTAAGGTGCAGGTCATTCCTATTCACTCTGAATTTATTACCGATGAAAATGTAAAAGAGAAGCTTCAGAACCTGGATGGATTACTCGTAGCTCCTGGTTTTGGCTACAGGGGTATCGAAGGAAAGATCATTGCTGTAAAGCATGCTCGCGAAAGCGGTTTACCTTTCTTTGGGATCTGCCTTGGAATGCAAATGGCCGTAATCGAGTTTGGAAGGGATGTGTTAGGTATAAAAGATGCACACTCAACAGAAATGGAACCCGATACTCAGGGCGCGGTGATCGACATGATGGAAGAGCAGAAGAAGATCACCAAAATGGGTGGAACTATGCGTTTGGGTGCTTATCCATGTGAAATACAGCCGGGTACGCTGGCTCATAAAATCTATGGCGCCACACAGATCTCTGAGCGTCACCGCCATCGCTACGAATTTAATAACGATTATCTGGAACAATACACACAGCAAGGTATGGTGGCCAGCGGCCGCAATCCGCAAACCGGCCTGGTGGAGATCATTGAATTACCCGATCACCCGTTCTTTATTGGCTGTCAATACCACCCGGAACTGAAGAGTACGGTAGAGCAACCTCACCCTTTATTTGTTCATTTTGTAGCAGCGGCCCGTCAGTTTAATGAACAACGCCTGGGAATAAGAAATGCTGTTCCCCATAAAGAAGCAGTTTAGTGAGGACGCAGTTTAGAAAAGCTTAACTCTTTATAACGAAGCCAGCCGCAAAGGCTGGCTTTAAACTTCCTATCTTTGCCGCCTTCCATTTGAGGCTTTAAATGAGACAGGCCTTCCGGCTGGTTTCATTTGACCAATTATAATTAATTACAAACAAATGAATTTCGACCGCAATACGATTATCGGTTTTGTAGTGTTAGGCCTCCTTTTCGTGGGGTATTTTTTTTACAACAGCCAGCAGCAACAAGCTTTCATGAAAGAAAAAGCCCGGCAGGATTCTATTGCCAAGGCTAACTTGCCTAAAATAGATACTGCTGCGCAAAAACTTGAGCAAATAAAATTAGATTCTCAAAACCGTGTACTTTCCGCTGGTGGCTTTCAGGCCGCCGCGAACGGAACCGAACAGATCACTCCAATAAGTAATGAGCTTTTTACCGTTGCTTTTACCAACAAAGGCGGCCAGGTAAAATGGGTGGAGTTAAAAGGCTTTAAAGATCCGAACGGCAAAAATGTACGGCTGGCTTCCAGTGATTTTGATAAATTCAATTACCTGATCAGAACGGCTGCAAACCAGACTGCCGATATTACCAATTTTTATTTTACACCTGCACCGAAAAAGGTAAATGCTGATGGTTCACAAACCATTACTTACCAGTTGCAGGGAAGTGGTGCCTCCATTGCACACCAGTTTGTGGTACGCCCCGATAATTACATGATCGATTTCAACCTGCTGTTGAACGGAGTTCCTCAACTGACATCCAATAATACCTTAAATATTCTTTGGCAAAATAAGGCTGTGCAGCTCCAGAAAGACCTGTCTTACGAAAAGCAGCAGTCTCAGATAAACTACCGCGTTGATGGTGATTACGATCATAGCAGTGCGGTAAATAGCGGCGACGAGCAATTTGATAAGCCGGTAAATTGGGTAGCGGTAAAGCAGCAATTCTTTAATTCCACGCTGATCGCTAAAAACAACTTTACATCCGGTGATGTGAAATGGACGAGTCCGTCAAGCGGCAACACCGTAGTTGAGACTACAGCAAATTTGAAACTCCAGTTGCCTGCTTCTGCCAATGCAACAGTGCCTCTTGCTTTTTATTTTGGTCCTACCGACTATAAAATACTGAAGCAATACAACAATGAGATGGAAGACATGGTGAACCTGGGTAGCGGTATGTTCGCTTTCGTAAAATACATCAACCGCTGGATCGTGATTCCTGTGTTTGACTTTTTCCGTAAACTATCTACCAACTATGGAATCGTTATCCTTCTGCTTACCCTGTTTATCCGTTTGCTCATTTCGCCTTTAACATACAGCAGCTATTTGAGCGGTGCAAAAATGAAAGTATTACGTCCCGAGATCGAGCAGCTAAGAGCTAAATATGGAAACGACCAGCAACAAATAAGCATGGAGCAAATGAAGTTGTTCCGTGAGGCTGGTGTGAACCCAATGGGAGGCTGTATTCCGGGTCTTTTACAGATCCCGATCTTCTTTGCGCTATATAGCTTTTTTAACTCCAGTGTAGCATTGAGGGGCGAAAACTTTTTATGGGCGGAAGATTTGTCGCAATATGATTCCATTTTGAATCTACCATTTAGCATACCGTTTTATGGCGACCATGTGAGCTTGTTTACAATTACTGCAACGCTAACAAGCTTCTTCATTTCGCTTTACAGTATGAGCATGACACCCGACCAGAGCAATCCGGTTTTAAAATGGATGCCCTACTTCTTTCCCATCATGCTCTTATTCATCTTTAATAAACTGCCTTCAGGTTTAACGTGGTATTATACAGTATCGAATATCATTACGCTAGCTTTACAGTTTGTTATCCTGAACTATATTATCAACCACGATAAGATCCTGGCCAAGATTGAGGAGAACCGCAAAAAGCCGAAAACAAAATCTAAATGGCAGGAGCGGATTGAGGCTATGCAGGACCAACAAAAGAAAGTCCAGGAAATGCAGCAAAGAACTCGTAAATAACTCTTGTGACTAATATTTTAAAGGGTTCACTTGTTATGAAAGACCTTAACTTCATAACAAGTGAACCCTTTAACATTTGCACCCATGAAACCTTTTCTACTCCTGGTACCTATCAAATTTCTCTTCCCAATAACTCTTAAACCCGTAATCTTGTAAACTCTTAAACTTTTCCAACGCAACTATTAACAATAGCAATTACGTCTTTATACTTTAAAGAATTCTATGAAATTGAAATTTTTACTTTTTCTGGCTTTATTTCTAACTGGGATGGGGTCTATAGCACAAAAGAAGTTTTCAGAAGGTACAATATATTATGATATTGTTATAAATACTGGATCAGAAAAACCGCAGGCAGCGGATTTTTTCGACGGAGCCACCAGTACAGTCTATTTAAAAGGGCCCAGGAGCCGTACTGAAATGGTTAGCTCTTTGGGTACACAGGCTACTATCATTGACGGCCTGAAGAATACGATTGTGATCTTAAAAGAATATGGCGATCAGAAGTATATGATCCAGTTAACGCCCGCAAACTGGAAGGAGATCAATAAAAAATACGAAGGAGTAACTTTCTCTTACCTGAACGATACGAAAAATATCATAGGTTATAATTGCAAAAAAGCGATCGGAAAACTGTCTGATGGTACCACTTTCACCGTCTGGTATACGCCCGACCTGGCGCCTGAAAGCAAGAACTTTCATACAATGAGCGCTTCTCTTCCTGGCCTGGCTATGGAGTATGAGACCTCTTTTGGGAACATGAATGTGACCTATACGGTTTCAAAAATATCGTTTAGCCCGGTCCCGGCAGCTAAGTTCGACCTGCCAAAATCTGGCTTCCGCGTCATGACTTACGAAGAAAGCAAGGGCCAATAAACAAAAATGAGGCTCTTGCCTCATTTCCTTGTCAATATTATATTTAAAATTTCTTAATACCGGGCAGAACTACCATTTATGGCCACTTTATCCAGTAAAACTTTTCTTTTTAGTGGTAGAATGTAAGTATTGTTGCCTTTTTGATAGCTGATGTTAGTACTCAGAATAACATACTTGTTAGTACAATTATTCAGAACCTGGCTGCCGCGGTAGTTATAGTTGGACTTTAATGAGAACGACTTTGCGGTAAAATAGCGTGATTTATGAGAAAGCAAACTATGGTTCCGGTCCTTTCTACCGCCCTCCCCGAAAGTTGCAAAAGCAGCAATGGAAGCTGTTAAAAGCACAGCAGTTGTTACTTTTTTTCTAATTATTGAAGGTATGATAGCAGAAGTTTTCATTTGCAATCACAAAACTAACACAAAAAATTAACATTTTATCAACCGTTCGTCGAATTATTTACTTTTGGGCTAACTGTGCAAAAGATGTGCTCTAAAAAATTGGCGTTCTTTTAGCTTAGTATTAAATTGTTGCAGGAGGAAATGACGATGATAACTGATCCTTATTTTGACAAAGAAAGTATAAACGAGCTGCTGAAGAGTTATGATAACCTCCGCACAGGCAAAACCAGCATTTTTTTTGATGAAGAGGCCTTTGAGCGGATCATCGAATATTTTGACGACCAGGAAGATCTGCCGAAAGCAATAGAGGCGGCCGACCTGGCAATTGGTTATTATCCGTTTTCAGCCACCCTTCTTTTTCGTAAAGCCGACCTTTTAATAGCTACCCGTAAGTATTACCAGGCCCTGGAACTTTTGAAAAGAGCTGAGCTATTAGATGGTAGTGATATCAACCTCTACATTTTAAAGACGGATGCCTACCTGGCATTAGACATGCAGGAAAAGGCGGTTGCTGTTTTGGAAGAAGCAGTTGCCCATTTTGAAGGAGAGGACAGGGTTGAACTCCTATTCGAATTAGCTGATGTGTACGATGATTATGAAGAATTTGACAAGGTGTATGATTGCCTGATGCTGATTCTTCAGGAAGAACCTTCCAACGAAGAGGCCTTGTATAAAATATGCTTCTGGACCGATTTTACCGGCCGCAATGAAGAAAGTATACGGCTTTATAAAAATGTTATTGATCAGCATCCCTATAACGAGTTGGCCTGGTTCAACCTCGGAGCTGCTTACCAGGGACTGAAACTGTACGAAAAGGCTATAGACGCCTATGAATATGCTTTAGTGATCGATGAAAAGTTTGATTATGCTTACCGGAATATAGGTGATGCGTATATCCGCCTCCGGAAGTATAAAGAAGCGATCGAAGCCCTGGAAAAGGTGTTGGAGCTTTCCAAACCCGAAGAGGTGATTTATGAAGCTATAGGTCACTGTTATGACCGTATGCATAACTATGCCCAGGCAAGATTTCATTACCGTAAGGCTTCTCATCTGAATCCTGAAGACAGCAAGCTTTTTTATAAAATGGCCCACACTTACTATAGTGAAGGTCAGTGGAACAGTGCCGCAAAACAGTTGGAAAGTGCGCTGAAGATCCATCGCCAGCAGCAAGAATATAATTTGTTGATGGGAGAATGTAAACTGCAAATGGGTTTGATCAAGGAAGCCGTTCAATACTTTAGCCAAGCCGTAAAACTGCGCCCAAAAAAGATCTCTGGTTGGGAAGCCCTGATCCGTTGCCTTTATAAGGCCGAGTATTACGGTGAAGCAAAGCAACAGGCACTAACGGCCATGGAGTTTACAAATGCTAAACCAGTTTTCCTCTTCTATCTTAGCGCCATCCTGTTTGCCATGGGCAAATCTAAAGAAGGCTTATTATTATTAGAAAGAGGATTGGAGAAAGCACCAAGATTGGTAAAAAAGTTTATTGCCCTGGATCCGTCTATCCTGGAAAATCAAAATGTAGTAGCCCTGATAGCCCGCTTCAAACGCAAACGCTCCAAATAAGTTTATAGTTTATGGTTTATGGTTGTCTTGCTTGTTGTTGGTGCTTAACTGTTTAAAACATTTTATAATGGGAATGAATTTTCAATCCTTTACGCTAACAATAACCCCAAAACCATAAACTATAAACCTAAATCAATCTTTCCCTTCTTCCAATTCCCTATTTTTGCCCGCAATTATGCAATCATAATTGTGCGTAACAAATAACTTATGATGAATTTTAACCTGACTCAAATTCCTGATCGCCACCGTAAACCCCGTACATCAGGAATTACAATGGTTATGGATAAGGGGCTTAGTGTACAGGAGGTAAAAAACTTTTTAAGTGTAGCCCATCCACATGTAGATATCGTGAAGCTTGGTTTTGGAACTTCTTTTGTTACCCCTAATCTCGAAGAAAAGCTGGATGTTTACCGCTCGTTCGACATTCCCGTATATTTTGGCGGTACTTTATTTGAAGCATTTTTAATAAGAAATCAATTTGAAGATTATATCGCTGTGTGTAAAAATTTCGGAATAGAATATATGGAAGTAAGTGATGGCTCCATTACAATTCCACATACCGAAAAATGCGGATATATTGAAAAACTGACAAAACACGGCAAAGTCTTAAGCGAAGTCGGAAGTAAAGACGCTGCGCATATTATCCCTCCTTATAAATGGATAGAACTGATGAGCGCCGAATTGGATGCGGGTGCTTCTTATGTCATTGCAGAAGCCAGGGAAGCCGGGAATGTAGGTATTTACCGTGGATCAGGTGAAGTAAGAGAAGGTTTGGTTCAGGAAATATTGACCCAGATCCCGGGTGAAAAAATTCTGTGGGAGGCCCCTCAGAAGGCACAACAGCTATATTTCATAGAATTATTAGGTCATAATGTAAACCTAGGCAACATTGCTCCTATGGAAGTATTGCCATTGGAAACTATGCGTTTGGGCCTGCGCGGTGATACTTTCCATTTGTTCCTGGATAAAGAAGCAGTGCAATGAAGTTATATGGTTTGCTGGGAAAGACCCTGAAACATTCTTTTTCAAAAAGCTATTTCACACAAAAGTTTGCAACAGAGAACAGGAGTGATTACCGGTACGAAAACTTCGAACTGGAAACTATCAACCAGTTACCTCAGTTAATTGAGCAGCATTCTGAATTGTGCGGGCTGAATGTAACGATCCCTTATAAAGAAGAAGTGATCCCATTCCTGGACGTCCAGAACGAGATAGTACAAAAAATAAAAGCCTGCAATTGTATTAAAATTACCAACGGAAAACTACATGGTTTTAATACAGATGTGATAGGCTTTAAGCTGTCCCTCGAAAAAGGCTTACAGCCGCAGCATCAAAAAGCCCTTGTGCTAGGTACCGGTGGTGCTGCCAAGGCCGTTCATTATGCTTTAGAATTATTAGGTATTGATTTTACCATTGTTTCCCGCACAAAAAAGGAAGGAATACTATCCTATGAAGATTTGAATAAGGAAATTATGCAGGAGCATTTATTGATTATCAATACGTCACCTGTTGGCATGTTTCCAAAAGTAGATGAAGCACCTCAGATCCCATATGAGTTCATCACTTCCAACCATTACCTGTTCGACTTAGTTTACAATCCGGAAAAGACACTGTTCCTTCAGAAAGGAGAGGAGCGTGGCGCCCTGATCTGCAACGGTTATGAAATGCTGGTCCTACAGGCAGAAGAAAGTTGGAGAATCTGGAATAGTGAATATTGACTATTCACCATTGACCATTCACGACTAAACACTCATCACTGATTACTCTTCACTCATAACCTCTTGCCCATTGCTTATTGTCCATTGCCTATTCTTTCTCTCGCCCCCTCCGGCACTTTCGCCACTTTTTTCCGCTCATAATCAAAACAAACCATTCCCGTCTTGGCTAAAGCCACCAGGGTCTCTTCTTCATTTTTTACCAGTTTATAAACCAGGTCAAATCCTACCGTGCTAAAATCATCTGCAGCCACATAAACTTTTAGTACATCTTCGTAAAACAACTCTGTTTTGTATTCAATAGCTACATCGGCCATGATCAGCCCCACACCTGCAAAGTCTAATTCTGTTAGTTGATGATGCTTTAAAAACTGAACCCGTACTTCATGAATAAGAGAAAGAATAGAATCATTACCTACATGCTTACCATAGTTTAAATCAGTAATACGAACAGGTATGATGGTAGAAAATGTAAATGTATCAGGAACAGAAACTTTAACTCTCGCCATTACTCACCCCCCTCCTGCATGCTCTTCAAAATCTCCAGCACTCCGGTAAAATCGGCAGATGCATACATGGCCGAAGTTGCAGCCTTCTGTTGCCATAATTTGATTTGTTGTGCACATTCTGATTCTGTCCATTCTTCAGAACACTCAAACAAATCATAAAGCTTGCTGGAAAACCTGATAGATGCTCCTTTCTGATCGGTATGAACGAAATAACGGTTCACCAGGGAGTCCTTAGCCTGCTTCCATTCAGCCATCAAAGCACGATAGCCACTGCTAGGTGTTTTATGAAATGAAGTTTTTGAGGAATGCTTGGTAGCTGAGTTGTTATTTGTCCCGGCAATAATACCTGTTGTTTCCGGAACGGAAAAAAGCTGACTGTTATTATGGTCATTTGAATCGCTGTCCACATTTTTATTGTCTGTGGCTGTTACAACTTTTTGAGGATTTTGGATATTGGGCAGGTTCGATTGATGTGTTAGTTCATTGGAAACAGTTTTCTTGGAAACAGTCAAACTAATAAGCACGGCTACAAAGATCAGTGCTGCAGCAGCGCCGCTATATTGAAAAGCAAGCTTATGTCTCTTGTAAAAGGAAATGACACGGCCAGGCTCATACGTTTCTAATTCTGCTTCAATATTATCCCATACATGTCCGCGTGGTTCACTGTGAAAAGAAGAAAGCCTTTGTGCCAGGCGATATTCTTCATCAGTATCCAGGGAAGCAGCTATCCTGTTCCAAGCATCATCCGGCGGGTTGCCTTCCCATTGAAGCATCTTATTTTTTAAATCGCTGCTCATAATTTAGCGTGGTTGCTTTCTTTTTTCAATATGTTTTTGAACCAGTTCCTGCAATATCTGCTTGGCTCTCGATAATTGCGATTTACTGGTACCCTCGCTAATGCCAAGTTCCTCCGCAATCTGCTTATGTGAATAACCTTCAATTACATACATATTAAATACTGTACGGTAGCCCGGTGATAACTGCTGAATCAATTGCACAATGTCCTTTTCTGCCAGGGCATCCAGTACAGATAAATATTTTCCTTCAACAGTACTTTCTTCCTTCTCTGTGATCGGTTGCTGGTGGGTTTTCCTCCGAAAATGTTCTATAGCCGTGTTCACAAAGATCCTTCTGATCCAGCCTTCAAACGATCCCTCATTCCGGTAGCTGCCTATCTTTTTAAAAACCTTTATAAATCCCTCTTGCAAAATATCTTCAGCCTCTTCATTACTGGAGGCATAACGCAGGCATACACCAAACATTTTTGGTGCAAACCGTTCATACAATTCTTTCTGCATTTTCCGGTCTCCGCGAATACATCCCTCAATTAAGTCGGCCTCATTGTGCATTTGGTTGCTTGCTCCCTTTAAGATTTATTGTTGTAAGCTCAATTGATTCAAAAATTCTACCAGCTTGGCAACAGCCTTTTTCCGGTGGCTAAACTTGTTTTTTTCAGCCAGTCCCATTTCTGCAAAGGTCTTATCTGCGCCATCCGGAACAAAAATAGGATCGTAGCCAAAACCCTGATCGCCTCTGGGCTCATGAGTAATCACCCCTTCACAAATACCTTCAAAGCGGTATTCCTGATCATCCAGGATCAGGCAGATCACCGTCCTGAACCTGGCCCTGCGGTCTTGCTGCTGTCCCAGTCGCAATAGCAGTTTTTCCATGTTTTGTTGTGACGACTTTCCTTCACCCGCATAACGGGCACTTTGTACGCCCGGTTCGCCGTTAAGGGCAAAAACTTCCAGGCCCGTATCCTCGCTAAAACAATTCTCACCTGTTAAAACTTGTATGGTCCTGGCCTTTTCAGCGGCATTTTCCTCCAAAGTGTCATGAGGTTCAGGTATGTCTACATCTATCCCGGCTTCATGCAAGCTAATAATTGAAATGGATGATGGCAAAAGCGTTTTTACCTCTTCTACTTTATGTTGATTATTGGTAGCGAATATAATCTTCATCTTTAATTTGTTATAAGTACGAAAAACTTTCCTGAGTTACCAACCCTCTTTAAAGCGAAAATAAATTCTTCAAACATCCCCAAAGCTTCATTTTTAACTCTTTTTCTTTTTCAATCTCATTGAGTGCAGGAGCATGCAGATAGGTGCATTGATCAAAGTTTTGAAGTTGAAACTGTGGAAAGTTCATCGGTAGGTCGATGATCTGCGGCCCCGGACCGAATAGCAAAGCAATCCGGTTTTGAAAAAAGGACCGGAGCTCTGAATAGGTAGCATTCTGATTTTTTAAGTTCAGAATGGCTACATCATCAGTCGTAAGCCCACATGCTTTTAAAACAGATGTCAGGAATTTTAATTCATGCTCAGGTAAGTATTGTGCTTTATCATTGACAGTCAGAATCAAAATTTGCTTTTGATTCTTTCCCTGGAATTCAAACTGCTGTTGTTCATTTAGAGTGGGTACATCCGTCACCTCTATTGTTGACTGCACTTTAACAGGTTGTTCAATTACTGGCTGTTCAATCACAGGTTTTTTCACAGTCTGTTCATTCCCACTTTGTTCAATCACAACCTGCTCTGTTGCAGTTTGCACTTCATGTGCAGTTATTTCTGTTTCCACCAGGGTATCTGAATAAAGCCCCACAACCAGGTATGTGGGCATTTTTATGTCGTTCAGGCTCATTTAATGTTGATTATCACCGGTAAAGTCTTAGCTTTTTTGTTTCTTTGCTTTGCTAAATTAGTATTATCATGATTGCAAGTGTTGGTTTTCCTGTTATAAAGGCGGAACGTAGCAAACTTCAGGATGTTAGCCTGGAGAATTTACCCTTTGGAAGAATCTTTACCGACTACATGCTCGAAGCTGATTACGATAAAGGTGAATGGAAAAATGTACAAATAAAACCTTACCAGCCACTGGTCATGGATCCATCTGCTGCTGTGTTGCATTATGGCCAGGCTATTTTTGAAGGCATTAAAGCATATAAAGACGAACAAAACAATGCTTATGTCTTCAGGCTTTATGACAATTTCAAGCGATTCAACGTTTCTGCGGCACGCATGGAAATGCCTTCAGTTCCGGAAGAAATTTTTGTCGAAGGCATAAAACAACTGGTGGCGCTGGAAAAAGCATGGATCCCCACAGGGGAAGACCATTCTTTGTACATCAGGCCATTTATGTTCGCCACCGATGAAATGATTGGTGTGAAACCTTCTGATAAATATAAGTTCCTGGTGATCCTTAGCCCTACCGGTCCTTACTATGCCAAGCCTATGCGCATCTATGTGGAAGAATTTTTTGTGCGTGCCGTAAAAGGAGGGATTGGCTTTGCAAAAGCTGCTGGCAATTATGCTTCTTCACTCCATCCAACAGAAGAAGCCAAAAAGAAAGGCTATGATCAGATCTTATGGACGGATGCGGAAGAACATAAATACGTTCAGGAAATTGGTACCATGAACGTAATGTTCATCATCGGCAATTCAGTCGTTACGCCTGATCTGGAAGCTGGCACCATTCTAAATGGTGTTACACGTGCTACAGTGTTAACCCTTCTCAGCGAAATGGGGCTTACAATTGAAGAAAGACCCGTAAGCATAAACGAACTGATAGAGGCCTATAAAGCCGGTACACTAAAGGAAGTATTCGGTACCGGTACCGCCGCCACCGTATCGCCAATCAAAGAATTGCGTTATAAAGACTTTGTAATGACATTCGATATCGACAAGTGGCAAGTAATGCCTGCAGTGAAAAAGACCCTCGACGACATCCGCGCCAGCCGAACCGAAGACAAACACGGTTGGATGGTTAAGGCATAATGATGAATTAAATGATTAAAATAATCATCCCAATAAACTAATAACCCGCTCTCAAAGCGGGTTATTAGTTTATTGTACTCTTCGGCCCTAATATTTATTTACCTATTACCTCATATCCCTTATTCCCCGCCAATCGCCAATCCCAATATCCCCACCCTCACACTGGTCCAGCGCCTTATTCCGCCCTATTTAACGCTCCTTACAAACTAAATGCCTGTAAGGCGGAATACAGCGCCTTCAGCATCTTCTTACAATACACAAAACATCTTACTTCCAACGGACGCCAGTCTTTTAAACAAAAGAATCTTTCGAATGATCTATCTAACATGAGTGAATGAACCAAAACTGTTGTTCAGCTACTTGTGCGCCGGCCCGGCTGCGCACGCGGAGCGATTGCGGCAGCCTTGATTTTTTTGGTGACTTTTTGCATCAAGGCAAAAACGAACATAAACCTCCTACCAAGGCAAAAGAACAATAATCCACTACAAATTCTTAAACGACGGACAAATCGTCTCTCTTTTATTTCCCCTATACTGATTGAAAACACCCTGCTTGATCAAAGAAAATTCGAACGCGCCCCTTGTATTATTGTAATTCTTTAAAGTCGAAACAGTAGCATCGTAGCTAAAAGAGAAAATGTAGTCCTTATAACCCATGCCGATCATTGGTATCACTGCCTCATTATGCCGGTAATATAATCCGCCAATCAAAAGATACTCACCATCTCCGGAAAGATTATAATGGGCATTTACACCCGCAACTAATTCCGATGCTTTTGCCTGCATCGTATAATATGCATTCGGATTGACAATCCACTGGTCATTCACCATAAAGCTACCATTCAAAAAAGCAATATAACGCCTTGGTACCCGGTTATCCGCTAACCCATCATTGCTGGCATCAAAAAAAGATTCCCTCGGCTTATTAATATGGTGTACAGAAAAACCAGTGTTCAAATAGATTTTATCAGTAGGGAAATAAGCGTAGTTCATGCCTGCCTGAAGGTCCAGGTAGCTGATATTGTTCCTGTCTAGGTTTACACTGGTAGGCATTTTATTGTCGAAAAAGCGGCCGTCAAACTGGTCTGGAAACTTCAGGTTCGAAACATTGATATGTTTATTCGCATAGCCAACATTAAACCCCAAACTTAACAGGCTGGCATAACCTAA
The DNA here is from genome assembly GCA_966674115.1 of uncultured Chitinophagaceae bacterium. Classification (GTDB taxonomy): domain Bacteria; phylum Bacteroidota; class Bacteroidia; order Chitinophagales; family Chitinophagaceae; genus Flavisolibacter. The sequence continues at coordinate 2,026 of CBKWHA010000116.1, read as the reverse complement.
AAGCTGGTGATAAGCAATAGATCCATACAGTTTGGTAGAGGTTAAACTACCACTGCCCGCAACATCACGCAATATCACAGCGCCAGCACCTACCCAGCCATTTTCCATACGGTCCTTCAACAACTGAACATCACCAAAAACACTGGTGGTTTTATAGGGTAGTGTCATTATTGATGACCACTGGTTACGAAAGTTGGCACCAAGCCGGTAATCGCCATCCGGGATAAAGCCTGTATTTGCAGGGTTGGTAGTCAGAGGAGAGTTGAAGAATTGCGAAAAATGCAAGTCTTGCGCATAAGTGAAGCTGGCAACCAAAAGGCTGCAACAGGCAAGCAAAATTTTAAAAGTAGGGTTCATAATCTATCCTCCTCTATCTTATTAAAGTGATATCACCTTTTTTCGTCGTTCTCTTACCATCAAAAAATTCTACTTCCAACGTATAGGCGTAAACATCCATCGGCAGCAGCGCTCCCTTATAGCGGCCGTCCCATCCGTTGCGTTTATTATCTGTTTCAAACACCTTTTCACCCCAACGAGACCAAATAGTAAATTTCATTTTAGTAATGCCAAATCCACGCACAAACACCTTATTGTTAGCGTCGCTGCTCAATGGTGTAAAGGCTGTTGGCACATCCACAGCAGCATCGATCAGTGCCTGAACCGGCTGGCAAATGGTATCGGTGCAATTTGCCTCGTTATAAGCGATCAGGCAGGCAGTAAACGTTCCCGTTGAATTATATTCATGCTGCACCGTTTGTGCAGAATTTACTTCAAGACTGTCCCCGTCACCAAACAGCCACTTAAACCTAACTGCATCCGGCGATGATAAATTAGTGAAGGTAACCGGTGTATTCACCAAAGGTGGTTGAGGTGCAGCACTGAAATTAGCTGTTGGTATACCTGCAACTGTTATGGATTTGCTGGTAGAATCAATGATGTTACAAGTAGCAGAATCTATCACCACAAGCCTAATAGTATAAGTGCCGGGTATTGTATACGTATGCGATGGGTCACTTTCTGTTGATGTGCCTCCGTCGCCAAAACTCCAGCGGAATTGCTGCCCTGCCATGGATGTATTGGTGAATTGTGCCGTATAAGGAACACAGCCGGTAGGAGGTGTTTCAAACTGGGCCTTCACAAGTGCTGCTACTCGTAATGTTTTCACTGCAGAATCAGGGAAATTGCAGTATATACTGTCCATCAGGTAAAGCCTTACATTGTAAGTGCCCGGATTTGCATAAGTATGAAATACATTATTGAGGCCTGCTCTCACCCTTGGCGAACCATCACCAAAATCCCACTCAAATGCTTGCGCACTGAAAGGCTGTGAACCTGGTGCTGTGGACAGGTTGTCAAAGCGGAAGCGGAAAGAATCACATGGATTCAGTTTTACAGGGTTAAAGTCAACATTCGCTTTGATATCACCTACTCGTATATTCAGGTAAGACGTATCACGGATGTTACACGTTGAAGAATCAATGGCTACAAGCATCACGCGGTAGGTGCCCACCGCATTGTACGTGTGTGAAGTATTAGGTACTGTGGTGGTGATCTGCGGGCTGCCATCACCAAATTGCCATTCGTAACTAATAGCATTGCGTACCGTATCAGTAAAGTCAACGGTCAGCGGTACGCATCCGGCCGTATCGCGCGGAACACCATTAATAGAAGATTGTATCCCGGAATGTACACCCGCAAAGTTCATTTCAATTTTGACCATAGCCAGGTTACAACCAGGAGAAGGATTTACTTCCTGCCATGCACCTGGTGTAGTAGGATAAGGTGTAGGTCCGAATTGCTTACAGTTGGCACAGATTGCCTGGTAAATGATCCCGTTGCGGTCAAAGCGGCTGGTACCTCCGTCCACATGGTCGGTAGCATTGCCATCCTGGCCAAAGAAGCTGCCAAATAATTGGGCTGTTGCGTTCTTCTTTAAAACAAAAAAGTAAAAATCCTTTCCGTCTGTTGTAGACTTTATCGCATCTGGTGTTACCGGTAATCCGTTGGTTCCGGAACTTAGATAATT
>CBKWHA010000115.1:0-16010 GCA_966674115.1 uncultured Chitinophagaceae bacterium | reverse complement strand
TTCAATTTCTTTTATAAAAAATAATTCGAATACATTATAATATGAATACTCGAGTAATAATGAGCTCAAAAAGCTTAGTCTTCTACGCCAAAATAATCAGTTGCATTTATACAAGAATGATTAATATTTAAAAGTAGAGTTGTTTATTAATTAGTTATTCCTTGAACTTCGATGACCGCTTAATTGTCCCTGCTATCAACTCCTTAAAATTGGCTTCAGCGAAACTGGCTCTAAAGACTGCCAGTTCTTCTTCGGTCGCTCTTGAGAATGCCACTATAATGACTCTAATGTCTTGCTGCAATTCAAATATATGCAGACTAGCCTGTTTATATTCGTCTACCGTAATGGAGGATGGGGTTACTATACCTGCGTCATAATCGACATAAAAACAAGATTGCTTTAAACCATCAGCCTTATTCCACCATTCATAGTTCTCTATACTTGCTATAACACCCCAAATAACATTTGTAGCAGCTTTTATATAATACAACATACTATTTTCATGTCTCTTTTTGTTTTCTATGTGAACGAGACTTTTTAAGAACATTATGACTGAATAAAATTCCTTGATCATAGAATGCCTTACCTTATGGTCATGAAAAAGTTTCTTATAACCTTGAACTTTTCGAAGATCAAACCCTTTACTTTCTAAAAAAAGCACTAGAGCCTTGATTAACTCCTCTGAACCAAGTATTAAATGAGCTATAGCATTAGCATATTCTTTTGCTTCTGAGAGAATTTGGGAGCATCTAAAATGTGTTTCAGCATTTTGCTTTGCAACAGGGAAAGCTATACCACATTCATTAGCATTAATATTTAAAAATCCTCTCTTTGTATTTGAGTTCATTTTGCTTTGTTTTCTTAAATTATAAATCTTAAGAAAAGGAAACAATTTTCCTTATTGATTTGTTTCTAATTATTATATAATTTTAAAATAACATTTCATTATTTATGTATTCTATATTTCTGGAAGCTTCAGTCCTAACTTATAAAAATGAACATACTCTCCCATTTCATCTTTAAAAAGATCATCCTTTTCAAAAGAGGGCATACATTCTTGATGAGCATAAATAATCAAACCTTTGATTAGTTCGTTAGGTGATACCCCTAATTTCTTATAAACACTTTTTAACCTTGTATACCCCGCCAACTGCCTTTTGTCTTCCAAAGATGGAGACTGGTTCTTGTATTGAGGTTTGTATTTACAATCAATAACACAGTTGTAATCCTCTTCTCTGATAAGTATATCAGTTTCTTTTCCACCCCAAAATGCATCATGATAAGTTACTGCATTTGGCTCTGAAAATATCTTCTTCAATTTGCCAAAAACATACAACTCGAAAAGCTTGCTCATGTCTATCCAGAATGGTGGTGTGGAAGTTTGGTTTTGGCTGATTTTGTTGATGTTGAACGAGAATCGCTTTAAAATATAGCTGCCGATTTTGATCGCTTCTTCATACTCCTTATAAAACATGTTCTTTTTGACATGTATCTTGTGATGTCGGTGCTTCAACTCCTCCACCTGTTCAAACGATGGCAGGCAATAATGAAGGTTATTTTGTAATCCCTGATTTTGTTCTTCACTAAAGAAATGGCGTTTCTGGCTAAGGTAGGACGATACAAACTCCAACACCAATTTCAAAAACTGGTTTTCTGTTGTATTGATCCCATATTCCTGGTAATTGCAAATAGTTTTCGTTAGCTTGTTCTTTACAATATTTGCCTTAACCTGTTTCCCCACAAGAATCTTACCCTTTACCCGACTATTCAAATTATCTGTAACCCGGTAGTACGACTTCTTCAATCCTTTGCGAACAATTTTTTGAACCAACTTTAAGAACTGCACAATGAGTAGTGGAGACAATAGATCTTTCTGCTCAGGAATTGCTATCCAGGTATGATCATATTCCACATGAAAAAGTCCATCAAGGTGCTCCAGGTTTTCCGGCGCCTCCATGCATTGCATCAGCATCCCTAAAAAATCCACCTGCTTTTCACCATTAAGTTTAGGTTCTACATAAACGGCAGCTTGTTCAGGCACCAGCCAGTCCACGCCAACAAAATAATTGGTATCTACAGAAAAGTTATGCTCCTCATTGTATAATTGAAAACATAACATATCAGGCTTATGATAAAAAGATCTTTTATCAACCGCTCTTAACAAAATAAGTTTCAGATCGTCTGAAAGATTATCTAATTTCCTGCGCTGATGCTGCTCTGAAATATACAAAAGAGGGTACACTGATTATGCTTTTAATTCTTCTATGGTTTGTTTAATCTTGTCGCCTATTAAAATGCCGTCTTTTACATATTCCATCAATATAGGTTTGATTTCATATTGTAGGCGAACGTCCATTGATCCTCCTTCATCCGATTTATCAATAAAATAAGAATGTCCTAACTGCACATCTTTCTTTTCAAATTCAGCTGAAAGATTATTATCGAACAATGTAGTAACCGCATCAAATAATTTCTTATGAAATTTATCGCCCAACTCTGTGGTTAAATCCTTTGGCGGCACATCCACAAAAGCAAACCTTCTACGAATTGCATAATCAATGTGTCCAACACTGCGGTCTGCAGTATTCATGGTTCCTATAATGTATAGATTATCGGGCAATACCAGTGCATTGCTTCCATCCACTTCATACGTACTTTCCACATTCTCTCCACGATATTCCAAAGCATAAATTAACTCTCCAAGTACAGAGGAGAGATTGGCCCTGTTAATTTCATCAATGATGAGAACATAGTTTTTAAGCTCTACTTTATCTGTACTTAAGCGATCAAATTTCAGATTATTTGATGCCAAATATTCTTGGAACATATTCAGCACCCGCACAAAATAAGAAGCGTGCTGAATAGCTAAACCCGAAAGATTTTTATTTTTCTTAATATCCTGTCTTACCTTATTTCCATCAAGGAAAGCTTGGATGATATCTTTGAAAAGCATCCGGTTACCTAATGTGCTCCAACCAGCATTCCCTTTATAACGGAATGCATCCTCTTCAACATCAATTAAACTCACGCTTGGAGTAAGCTCTACCAATTCTCCTCCGGTAATTCTTTCACTTAAGTCATCTACAAACTGTTCAAAGTATTCCCGCGCTCTATTTTCTTTCGAAATATGATTGATATCTTTCTTATTGTCATCCCAACTTTTCTTTGCACTGTCTGCAAACTTTCCGAGGATTTTATTAACGTTCTTGTATTCAATATTATCTCCTTTTGCTTCCGCCACAATTCCACGTACAAAATCTTCGTAGCTGTAACTTGGATGAAACTGTATAATCTTGCTTATCCTTTCGTCTTCCCAATTTTCCATTGCATATTTTGCAATAGCTGCCTGGTAAGCATCACCCCCAATCGATGACTTATTTTCAAGTAAGTTCGAATAGGCTTGTTTAATGTGATGATAGTTCCTTGTTTGAATACTGCCGTTCTCTAACTGAAGACTAATACCTTTGTCATTTATAGTCACAACTTTATACGGAATGCCATCAGACTTGCTTTTAACCGTCTGACCAACCTTCAAAAGTCTTTTGATATCATCAGCTGTAATTGTTTTCGGACGAGTGAGTGCCAGCGCAATTTCCTTTGCAAGTTTTGTCTTCCCCGTTCCAGGAGGACCTTGCAGGATAACCTGTTTTTTGTATTGAAGCAGGGATAGGATGTTTGTCATCTCAAACTTTTTTACATAGGGTTTAATAAATTCGCTCAAATCATCATTACGCAATGGCTCAATAGTTTTACGGTATGAAATATCGTCAAAATCCATAGGCAAGCCTGGGATATCAAGCCATTTCATTTGAAAATGGTAATAGTCATGCTTGGATAGTAATACCCCAACACCTTTCACTTTTGTGAAGCTGGTGGAATGGCCAGGTCCTTTTGTTGCTGATGACTTCATGACAAGCACATCGCCAATTTGCATCTTTTCCAACCAGCCCTTGTGGCGGTCATCGCCGTCATCAGCATATCCATCGAACCACTCATTATTTTCTTTAAATTCATCTGAAACATCATCTGTACCGCCGAAAGTTGCCCCTACTGCCCAATAATTCCTATTTGCCATATCCTTTGCTTATACCTTTTGAAATTTTGCATGGTCGTATTTTGTTTCAGATTCCGCCGCCATACTCAAAACCTCTTCTACTTGCTCATAAGCCTCACCTACCTTTACCTGCCCGTTTATGAGCATGGGCAGTAACCAATCCCTCAAGTCAGAGAGTTCTTGATTTTGTTTTGCATTGGAAACGATTTTTTCGAATATGGGTTCTGACAGCTCATAGTACTTTTCAAGTGTTTTACCAGATGGATTTAAAATAAGGCAATCGTCAACAATTTCTTTGTTTATATGTGGCTGTTGAGCCCCCGTCCTTAAAGTCATTAATCTGGGAATTTCATTATTGATGAATGGATAAAGAAATGATCTTTTATAAGTTTCATTTTCTTCAATTCCTACTACCGACTGATTTACGCAGGCATCAATTCCTAATATGTTTGCTCTTAAATGACGAGTAATTGAAATCAGTACAGTACCCTTTTTCAAAAGCTTTGTTGCAGAATTTTTAATTGCTGATTCAGAAATCTTTGCATCAGAATTTATAATTGGGAAATTAGCAACCTCTCCTGAATTAAGCCAATTTATATTTCCATTCCAATATTCAGAGATTTTCGTTGACGGAGTACCCCCTAAAGAAGTTAAACAAGTTTTTCCTAGTCTCTTTACCTCCCAACTCTCCGGTATCTCTCTTTTCAATATTTCATTATACACCATGCTCCTGTCAGATGATTTATAAGGTCTACCATCCGAATCCGGAAAGTCAAACTGCACAAACCAGTAATTGTACAGGGTTTTGGCTATAGCTTCCAACTCCGCGTTGATCTTATTATTGAGTTCTATTTTTTCAGATAACGAGAATAACAGATCACCAATCTTTACTTGCTCTGCATAAGGAGGTAAGATTAGTTTCAAGTACGAAAATATTTGTTCATTTAAACTTGCGCGCAACGTCATAATAGAATTATTAGACATTGCCTTTCTGAAATATTTACTCCTTAGATAAAAAGTTAAATACTTGTGATATGTAATATTAGACTGTTTTGGCCGCAGTCTTTTCAAAAAACCACTAAAAGTTGTGTCAGGATAATCTCTTAAAGCAACACAGCTCATACCAAGTTCATCATCTACTTCACTTGTACGCGTTAAAAAGATATCACCTTCTTTAACTGAATACAAATTTCTTTCATCTTCATTCGTATCCATTAATTCATTTATGTCTTCAGGGAGGTAATAATTGTTAAAAACCGTCTTAAATGAAATAAACTTATATCCATGCCCTGCTTGTTCTGGTTTCGTTGATATACCAGAGCTCATTTCGTATAGATCAGAAAAATAATATTCCCGGAACTTACTCATACCTCAATCCCTCCAATTGCCTTTTAATTTCCTTCTCCAATTTAGCCGACTCCTCAAAATACCGCTCCAAATTTCTCTGGTAACTACTCATCTTCTCCTTAAACTCCTCTGCTGTTATATCAACATATTCAATGCTCACTTCAAAATACTGCCCTGCAGAAAATGAATAATTCTTACTACGGATTTCCTCTCTCGTAACCACCACCGAAAAATCTTCCTCAGCTTTCTTCTCGTTCATAGCTCCAATAATGCGCCCCTCTTCTGTAGGCGTTAACACAGTACGCTGGTTCTTGCCATCCTTCACAGTATCTCCCAACTTGGAAGCATCCACCAGTACAATGTGCTCATTATCGGCTTGCCGGTCCATAAACAACACACTCACATTCGTGCCCGTGCTGGCAAAAATGTTGCTGGGCATGCTCACCACCCCTCTCAACCATCCACGCTCTACCAACTGCTCCCTGATCTTTCGCTCAATGCCGCTCTGCGCCGTAATAAACCCTGTGGGCACCACCACAGCAGCTTTCCCCCTTGGGCTCAGGCTATACATAATGTGCTGTATAAACAGCAGGTAAATTGCCATGCTCTCCTTCTTGTTCTTGGGAATATTGGGGATACCAGCAAAAAACCGCTCTTTAAAGGCATCCTTTTCCAGGTTGTCCCTGAAGTCGGAAAAATCCAGCTTGAACGGGGGATTGGATACGATATAATCAAACTTTTGTGCCAGGTAATAAGGCTCGGCAATGGTGTTGGTCTTAATGATGTTGGGGATGGAATGTGCCAGGTTGTTCAGCACCAGGTTCAGGCGAAGCATGCCGGCCGCCTTCTGCGAAATATCTTCCGAATAAATGTTGCAATTTTCCTCGCCTATAGCATGCGCCAGGTTCATAAGCAGGGTGCCCGACCCCGCACTTGGATCGTAACAGCTAACACTTTTTACTGGCTCAGGCACCATAATAGCAGCCATGATGCGGGCCACTGCATGCGGCGTGTAGTATTCGGCATACTTGCCACCGCTATCGCTGTTGTAATCTTTAATGAGGTATTCAAATATGGTGGCAAAGAAATCGTATTTCTCACCAAACATATGCTCGAAGCTAAACTCAAATAGTTTGTTGATCAATGCCCGGCAAAAAGCATCCCTTTGAGAAGAGTCAGAAATGAACTGGCTCAGTTCATCAAACATCTTATCCTTGGCACCGCTGGCCGATTTTACCGAAAAGATATCGGTATTCTTAATGCTAATACTGCGTAATGTATCATCAAATAAAGCCGCAAAATCAGGCTGATTCTGGTTGTTGTACAGGTAAGAGATCATTTCTTTCGGGTACAGTTTGGGCACATCAGGACCCATGCCCGCCATCAGGAAATCATAATCATCCGCTGTCATGGCTTCCAGGGCTTCCTCGAAGTTACTCGCCTTGGTCAGGTGAGGATCGTATTTTTTGGCTTCATAGCGAAACTTATCATTCATGAACTTATACAGGAATACCTGTGTAATGATCTTGAACTCGTTGCCATCGTTACCAAGTCCATAATTGGCACAAACGCTTTTCAGGTTATCAATTAGCGCCTTGGTCTGGTTCACAAATCTGATGTCTAATGTCATGCTCCTACTCCGTTAAATTGATTGAGATATTCGTTCACAATAAGGTTATTAATAAACTTTGCGGTGGCAAAATCAATCTTCATTTTTCTTTCCTGCTTCAGTTCCTTCACCACTAATTGCAGAAGGTAATCGTTAAAATAAGACTCCTGTTCCGTTAACCGACTGTTGCACACCAATTGTTCATCGGTTGACTTTTTAATGGTTTGCAAGGCCTCGTACAGTTGCATTTCTTTCAGCGAAAGATTGCGCTTCTCTATCAGCCGCTTATGCACGCGTACATATTTTTCATCCTGTTCATATTTGGCTTTTAGCAGATCGTTTTTTCGGTTTAATTCTTTTACTTTATCGTAAATGGCTTTCAGCAAAACAATGTGCTCTTTCATTTGCTCCTGCGACACTTCGTCCAGGTTTTTCTTTTTAAAAATACGCTCCAGCTCCTCCCTAAGTGAAATAAGTTGCGGGTCGTGTGGGTCAAAATTATGAAGGATAGCTTCACGTGTTTTCCGTAGCTGGTTCTTTAATTCATCGGCAATCACCAACTCCTCTTCTGATATCTTTTTGAATAGGAAGATAACATCTTCCAGGGCAGTGTTAATAAGGTTCGTGGTATCAGTGTCGTTATGCAGTGCATCCAACTGGTTCAATTTATCCAGTTGTGCTTGTGTCTCATTGAGCAACTGGTTAAGTTTGGAAAAATCCAGCTGCTTCAACAAATCGTCATAACCCTGCAGCTTGATGATGTTTTTGAGTTCCTTGGCATTGCTCAGCACTTTCAACAGTTCCATCAGCACGCCCTTGTCCCGCACTTCTCTTACCTGCTGGCTAAAGATCTCCGAATTGTAAGTATCGTAATGAAATAACGCTTCTTTAATGCTTTGGATATCCTCCTGTATTTCCTCTTCGCTTTTGAAAAGCTTGCTATAGCTCTCCATTTCATCGCCCAGTTCCGCCTGCAGTTCATCAAAATACATGCGGTTGGTGCGGTCAAAAGCTGACGTGATGTCTGCAAAATCCACCACGTAGCCAAAGCGGTAATGTTTATATGGCCTGTTCACCCTGGTAAGCGTTTGCAAGAGGTTATGGTCTTTAATGACACGGGTGAGATAGAGTTTCTTCAAACGTTTGGCGTCAAAGCCAGTTAGAAGCATGTTGTACACAAAGAGTACGTCAATTTTTCCATGCTTGTAGGCAGTGATCAGTTCTTTACGGATTTCTTTATCGTTTTCATCATGCAGGATCAATGCTGCGGTGAGTGGACGTTCAGGCTTACCATAGGTTGCCTGCCCTTCAGCAGCCATGGAAAGCATGGCCACATCGGTTTCCTGTTTGCCAAAACGTTTTTCAAAAAAATCAAATAGAGCCCTAGCTTGTTCCGACGAATCGCATACCACCATGCCGCCAAGCGAATCATCGCTTTCCGTCTTGCGAAACTTTTGCAGGTCATCCACAATATAGTCCAGCAGCGGCTCCACGTATTTGGGATGGGCATATACTAGTTTCTTTTTCACATCTCCCTGCAGCACTTCAATCTGGTCCAGGATCTCCTTCATCTGCATCTTATAGTTAGTATCAATCCCTTCCCGTATCAGGCGCAGCGTATAACCATCTGCAATGGAGCGGTTGTAGTAATATTTATGAATGTAATCACCAAACAGCACCTTAGTATCATAATCCTTCACCACCTGCTTCAGCAAAGGTGTACCCGTTAAGGCGATTTTGATGGCCTGCTTATCAGAATTTATGAGGTTAGCGAGATAATTTCCCTTTGGATTATACGACCGGTGGGCCTCATCTAAAAAATAAATGCGTTGGATATTTATATCGTAGTCAATATGTGCATGTACCACCGACTCTTCACTAAACTTCTGGATATTGACCACCGATATTTCGGGCTCACCGCTGGCATTATGTATGGCGCTGACAGTCTGAAGGTCTTTAGTGAAGTCAGTTTTTGAGTTCACCATCTTCACCTTCAGCCCTCGGTTGACAAATTCGGTGGATGCCTGGATGGCGAGGTCTATACGATCTACCACGAAGTAAAACTTGGGCACAACGCTTTTTTTCTGGTAGTAGTTGGTAAGAAATTTTACATTGTAAAAAGCCAGCGCCGTTTTACCTGAACCTTGTGTATGCCAGATTACCCCTTTCCGGATGCCCTTTTTCAGTTCCTGCTCAATGGCCTTGGTGGCAAACAGTTGCGGATACCGCATAATGTGTTTCTGGATCTCTTTCTTACCATACTTCTCTTCCTCCACGTAAGCAATGGCATAATTCAACACAAAGGCCAGCCGCTCTTTACTAAGCAGCGATGTAAGTATTCGGTTGGTTGGGGTATGGTAATGTTTGTTGGTTTTAAACTCAGGTGAATGCTTGATCACCTCAACATGATTGTCTTTCAATATAGAGTTTTCAATATCATCATCCTCTTTCGACAATAAATCAGTCAGGTTAAGGTTTTCTTCTTCCCTGAAATAGTTGAAGTACAAATCCTTGTAGGCGGATGTAGCATAATAGGCACCTTGTATCGGTTCAATCACGCCATCTTCATACTCCATATTGTTGGAGAAGATCATCAACTGAGTAATGTTAGCAAAGCACTTGAACTTCCTATTTTTATACCTGCGGTTGATTCGGTCTCTTTCCGCTAATACGCCATTTCTATTATTAGGCTTCTTTACTTCAATAAAAACCAGTGGCATCCCATTGATGAACAAAGTAATATCCGGCCGGAATTCTTCGTCGCCATTTTTACACGTCAGTTCAGTAGTAACATGAAAGTAATTATTCTTAAAATCCCTGAAATCAATCAGTTTAATACCAGATGTTGTAGTCAACGCCTCATAAAACTCCCGGCCTAAATCATCATAATCCAGCTTAAGACTGATCTCCTCCAAATGCCTGTCTATCTCCGAACTTGTCACGCCAGGATTAATCCTCTGAATACTCTCTCTTAAGATTTCGGGAAATATATTGGTATCCTCCAGCCTTTTATAGTGGTCCTTTCTGGAGATGTATTGATACCCTAATCTTGTTAAGTGTAATAGCGCCGGAATTTTTACTCTTGAATCTTCGTTGAATGCCATATTATCTTCGTAGCTTTTTAATAGAGTTGCTTACCTTCGGATTATAAATTATTAATATAACTAATTTTGCTTAAACTTGAATCCTTCGGCCTATTAAGACTCCCGAATCAACTATCTATTAATATTAATGGATAAAATGCAATTAGTTGAGAAAGGTTGTTTTAAAGCTTGAGAAGGAGTTACATACCTATGTGGCGGAGCTGAGATTTTCTTTATCTTGGAAAATCCAATCAGAGGCTTGAGGTTGTTTGTCAATTTCATGTCGGGCAACTTTACAGAGTTTTGGTTTATGATTAGGCGCTAATATAATACCATTTTATTATGAATCAACTGATTAAGTGCTGAAAATAGAAGTAAAAATTTAAGAGTAAATTTATTAAATTAGAGAGTCGAAGAATCGTATATTAAATTTTTGATTGTTTAAGCTCTATGATTTGCCCATCCTTAAGTGTAACAAAAATTCTGATTTCGAAAATTTCTGGATTACCACCAATGATCAAAAGTAATGGTTCAGGACAGTGGTATCTATGATCGCGGGCAATCTGCAACATCTGGTCAATATCAGTTTTGCTTGGGGTTGCAGTTGAATTCGGGTGATAATGCCATTCTCCTAAGTAATATATCTTTTGTTGCCATTGTCTGTTGATGAGATCCTGCAATCCTTTAAGTCCTCTATAAAACCAAGTCAAGCTACTTTTAGAGTCTTTTGGTGCTCCTGTAACTGAGCTGACAATCGCGCAGTTTAGATCGCCATTGTAGAAACCTAAAATAATGCCACCGGTTTCCTTTCTCCTTGCAGAAGTAATGTTGGCCACCAGCGAGGTAACAACTTGTTCATTCAGTTGCACAGAATAGCGGCCATCGTTCGCAATATATAAATCCTTTTTATTCATAGTTTATTTTGATGCCATTGAAATTGTCATATTCATCTAGCGTTTTTTCAACTATTATCAAATGGTTTGTTTTCTCTTGCTCGATGGCTTTTTCTAAGGGCTTAATGCCAGCATTAATTAACATCAACAAATCATCTATTCTAGCAGGAGAAATTGGATGCCAGCATCCGACATGTTCCATTGGCAGTTCGAAACTTTCAATTTGTGTCAATTCGGCTTTTAACCAAGGTTGTAGTTTTTCAAAAAAGTGCATTATTGATTCTGGTGGCGCAGCTCTGTTAGCAACATAACAGTAAAGCCGTGTAGCCTTTACATCAGTTGAAACCGATATAATTTTTTTGCTATTATCAATTGAAACATTCATTAGCATGCGTAAAACATCGTCGTCACCTGTGACTTCAATAATAATATCTGCGTTATCTAACACTTGCCTGTCGCTGCTCATGAGTTGTTCCACTTTCTTGCTATAAAAGTCAACAGCAGCATAAGGAAAGATCGTATTAAGTCTGACAGCTATCTCGGCGGCCTTAAATTGCCATATAGAACGCATAGTGAGCGTATGGCGGCAGAGGTTTCCGATTTCAATGACATCAGCATCAACGATTGTCATTTTGCCACATCCTAGCCGCAGCAGGGATTCTGCGAGCATTGAACCAATTGCCCCGGCACCAACTATAACAATTCGTGAATCTTGAAGCCGTTGGTGTACACTTCCGCGTGCGGAGATTTGCGACTTATGCCAATTTTGAGTTAGGATCCATGGAATTCGCCGTCCAGCAGAAAGGAGCACATTAACTGCATGTTTTAGGTATGCTTGTGGATCTTTGAACCCACGATTAGAAGGGTATGGTTGTATATCAACGCAAAACCAATGCATCGCTATTGATTGCCTGCCAATGCGATCAGCGATAGGAAATCCAAAGAGAAGAATAGAAGGAGCCTTACTACGATACTTGATCAACATGTCCGTGATGAGCCTTTTTAGATCTATGCCCATGCTAGACCCAATGCAAAAAAGCTGGTCCCATGTCTCAGGAATTTGCCATGGTGTAAGTACCGGTATTCTGGGCATCTTAAACCATATCCCGTATTTCTCCTCAGACGAACTCTCAATATATGTACCCCATTCTGGCTTAATCTCAGATTGACCTGTTATAAATGTATGTACTGCAAGTATCTGCTTTGCTCCAGGCATCGGCCTGACTAATGCTAGGCCTGCCAATGTTTGAGTCTGTTGCCACTGCTGAAATGTATGTGGATCTTCATTAAAAGCCAACAATTTCAACTCGGATTTGGGAAACGGCGGAAGTTCAAAAGGATCACCGTCACGTTGAAGCAGTCCTGTAGCGGCAGCCTGCAACCAGTCAATTGCACGCTGAACGTGCCAGTATAGGCGAAGTTCGGGTTCATACGGCTCTGTCCTTAGCTCTGTCCTTCCCCAGATATTTCCTGACGAATTTACACAGATTAGCCCTTTGCGCCATGGTATATGCCGGTCACCTTCACTATTAAAGTTCTGATGAGGAAAGGTTGCAACGATTCCATCAACTTTATCGGGAAAAATTTGAATATCTCCAAATGGATACTGATCGCTTATAAGAACGTACCAATTAGTTGAACGAGGTATATATGTGTTTAGCTCACTATCAAAGTTAAGTCGGAAATGAAGGACCCACTTCTTCTCTCTAGCATTCCAAGATAGGTCCTCCAGTAATTCGAATTCCTTTAATAAGCATACTGCTCTTCGTGCGCTCCTAATTTCTTCACTCAATTCAATCATGCAAATCGACCACCATTTATTGTTGTCGGCGCTGTACGCTCAGTATAGCCGCCTAAAGGGCTGCCGGAACTGCTATTCTGCTTTTCATCAACAGGAGGATCAGGAAACTTTGCACCAAAAAATGCTTTCCATTGCTTTACTTGCTCATGAATTGTTGTCGCATCATAAGCTTTGCGAGCTGATTCTGCAGCTTTTTTTATTGCATCATAAAACTTTGAAAAGTCTTCGCTACTTATGCGCTTCCAAACATTATGACTAGGTACACCGCGATCAGGGAATGATGGCACTATTCCATATAGTCTTGATGTTTTATATTGCGACACAAACTTTTCCAAAGTAAGCACAATTCCTTCAGGTACGCTGGTAATACCATCAGGGCAGCAATCTCCTATCATGTGTTCAAGAGGGTAGCCTTTCGGATGCTTGGGCTCGGGGAGTTGCACTAGTTTCCACCATTTGAGAGCTTTTACAACATTAATATATTGGCCTGAAGTATTTGCGTTCTTTTCCCTACTGAATCGGATTTGCTCGAGTGGATGGGTTTGCACCCAGGTAGCAGCCTCTCTGTCAGGTATCCATAACGGTTCCAGCTTCCATTCTTCCGCTTTACGAACGCTTTCACTTAATACAACACTTTCATATGCTTTTGTAAGATCAGGTTCTGCCCAACCTTTCGCTAACCGCCATTGCCATTTAGAATTGAAATCTTCCAACATTAAGTCTGTTTGTACACTGCTTGACATGTAGGCTTCCTGTTCTACTTCAGAGGGTGCGGAAGTCACAACAACGTCTAAGTCAACATAGGAAAGTTCGATGCCAATTGATCGGCCTTGGACCCGATATTTACCTTTGTAAAATTTTTCAAGAAATGGAATGAAGTCTTTAATAGCATCTTCAGGTGTAATCTTGTTGCGATCTAGATTCGTTACCACTATGACATCGACATCAGCCCTTTTTTCGCCTACAGGTCGAATCGCTGTTGATCGACGGTAACTGCCCTGCAAAAATGTACTGATAATTATTTTTGATAGAGTAGTGTCAGCTAGCAGACGCTCTCGCAGCGTTTTGTGCCCGCGCTTAAGGTCGTCACGTTGATTCGCTGTTAGGCGAATATTGGCCAGAAAATCATTGAAGTAAGCTGTTATATTCATTATTTACTGTTTACATTGGTAAAGAGATCGATGATTGATACCCACCACCGTTGAGTCCATCAATATCAAACTCGTATAGAGTTACTTGACCTATTGGTCTGCTCTGCTGTCCGAGAAAAAATGCGAACGCATTTGGTGCTGCAATAAATAGATGGACTTTTTCCAGACTTGGGATTTTCATTTTTTCTACTCTAATTTGCTGAACCAGTTTTTGTACAGCAGCTACGATATGATTAGCATCTTGGAAAACTGTATTAGAGGGGTGTGGCAAAATTCGACAGGATAATGCTCCTGCAGCTGTAGGTAAGCGTGAGTTAATATATGCCCGGACGTTAGCGTCAATATCATGTGTTGCACATACTGCCACAGCTAAGTCCGTTCCATCGGGATTCACTTCTTGAAATCCGAAATTCCAAAGGTCTTGGGTATAGCTTGCGATCTGGTCTAGGTCAGGAGCCCATGCTTTTTTTCCGCTAATAGTTTTCTGTATTACACTCGCCTGAACCCCATGTTTGAAGTCCATACAGTAACCTAGGGAATAAGCCAATGATAGGTGGGTGTCTAGGTGTAATTCTATAGGCTTTTTAATGGCTATACCACGATCTGCGAAGCCGCTGACCTTAGCAAAAACCTGAGGCCATGAAGCCTCACTTTGGATGTATCGGCCGGTAAACTGGTTGAGCAAGCAAAGCACTTCGTTTACCTCAGACTCTAAATCCTCAGCGCCCTTACGAAAGCTTCTTACACCCATGATGTGTCGGTCATCAGTTTTCTTAGGATCGATTACAACTAAACCTTCTTTTTCGCAAATCTGCTGTAACTCATCACGTGTAAACTCTTTTTTGCCTTGGCTGTGCAGTCGCTGGATCAATTCTACATACCCAGTTGTCCTCTTACCAGCATCTAATGGTTTAAGTTTAGCGAGTTGTAGCTTATCGTTTAGCCGATCGATAATTCCATTAAGGTCAGCATAGTTATGTATAATACGCAGGGGCTGTAATATTTGTTTGAGTTCCTCGTCACTTGTAATTCCCAGATGTTCACGCCAAGCCTTCCGTACTTTGCCGTATTTAGAATTATCTCCAGTCCCATCAAATAGGACCTGCAGGCGAATTGCACCACCATTTCCTAGAAAGGACGCTAAAGGATCGTTCCTGTCTATGCCCCACGTGTTTACAATACTATAGCGCGATCGGTTAAAAATAGCGGGTTCTTCTTTAAACGCATCATGTAGGCGACTCAGGATTGTTGCTTTCCTTGTTCCAATGAATGATGGATCTATTAATGCGTCGCAGGTAAACGCGCGGCTGTGATCGACATGAAATTTGACAGAAAAATTTTCTTGACGAATAGGTTCTCCATCGTCTAACTTCCCATTACGATAATGAACGATCACGTCATCGAAACCTGCAGTCGAGTTTGATTCCCAGACAACTTTCTCGACATAAGTGTGGGGTTGAAATAACTGGCCTGCTTGCAGCCAGAAAAAACATGCTTGGTAAGCATCACCTTGTTGGCGTGGTATAACATTATTTCCCATAAACAGTTACACATTGACTCTTCGAAATACCAGGCCCTCTTGCAATCAAACCATATTTTAGGTATTCGATAGTGTAAAATAAAGATAATGCATCATCTGTTCAAAAGTTAGACCATTTGATAATCTTAACGGTTCTGAAACGTAATTTACTGATAAACTATGTTTTGATATTAGTGATGCATGTGATTTTGGCAGCCCTTTGCTCCGGATGTGACATTACATCTAAAAAATGGCAATTTGTCACAGTGATGCTTACACTATGGTAACGTTGGCGCTTTAAAATATTGTTACAGCTTAGTTTAAGTGACTGGGTTAGACAGTAAAAAAACAAAGCAGGCCTACTGTGATGATAAATAACGAAGATTTCATGTGCAAATTTCAATTGTAGAAAGTGCTTTAGTTTCAATTGGAATGTATGCAATGTTAAATATAAAATTCCCCGAGTATAGTATAAGTCATGATAAATAGAATATTAGATAAAAAAACTTATAAATCAATAAATTATTATTATTATTATTATGCTATTTATAAC